>NZ_JBHRTP010000068.1:0-11573 GCF_042646465.1 Pseudundibacterium arcticum | reverse complement strand
AAACTCCGGCAGCGAGTGCGGAAACGGCAGATCGTCTCGGTCAAGCACATCGATAACCATGATCGCCCCAGGTTGGCGCAAATGCTCAATATACTACCGGTAGTGGGTTTGGGAGATAACCGGATAAGCACGGTTCATTCTAGCGACCGTTAAACGAACTCCAATTGATTCGTTGTACGAAATGCCATGATGAGCGAGGTTCTGCGTTTTCTGGCGTGACATAATGCCGAGCATCCACACAAAGACAGAAAAGCTATGCCATTTTTAGACTGGGTCAACAAAAATCAGGCCAAGGAAATCCACCGAGACGTTCCCTACCATCTGCTAAAACAAGAGGCCATTTTTGGCAATAGCGCCGAAAGTCTGCTGATTCAGGGTGACAACCTGCTGGCACTCAAGGCGCTGATGCCCTTTTATGCGGGGCAGGTTAAATGTATTTTTATCGACCCACCTTACAACACGCAAAGCGCGTTTGAGCATTACGACGACAAGTTAGAACATAGCCAATGGCTGTCGATGATGTATCCCCGAATCGTTTTTCTGCGCGACTTGCTTACCCATGATGGCAGTATTTGGGTCTCTATTGATGATAAGGAAGCGCACTACCTCAAAGTACTGATGGATGAAGTCTTTGGACGTAATTGCTTCGTAGCCGACATCGCATGGAAGCGACGGGACGGAGCGCCTAACGACCGAAAAATCGGCGCCACCTACGACCACATCTTCGTTTTCGCCAAGTCCAATACAGGCTCGTCAAAGAAGACCATTGCGGAGGAGGCATTCAACCTCATGCAAAGGACAGATAAGGCGGATTCCCAATATCAGAGTTATGAGGAACCGTTTGGCTTCGATGAACGCGGCCCATTCCGCAAGGTGGACTCGACGGGTAACGCAAAAGGCGGGCGATATGTCGAGAGTCTAGTCTACCCTGTGGAGAACCCATTTACCGGGCAAGAGGTGTTCCCAAGAAAGGGGCGGTGCTGGGTATACAAAAAGGAAGAAATGTTGAGAATGGTCGCCGAAAGGCGGTTTTTCTGGGGCAAGAATGGGACCGGTACAACCCCAATGAGAAAACTCTTCAAAACTGAAGCCAAAGCTGGCATGGCAGCTCCGACCATTTGGGACGACGTTGGCCTAAATCAGCATGCAGCAAGAGAATTAGAATTGCTGTTCGGTGAGAAAGCTTCGTTTGAGACGCCCAAACCTGAAGGACTGATGAAGCGAATCATTGAAATCGCCAGCAATCCAGGGGAAATAGTTTTAGATTCATTTCTCGGTTCGGGCACCACTGCTGCCGTAGCTCACAAAATGGGGCGCCGCTATATCGGCATCGAAATGGGTGAACACGCACAAACACATTGTGTCCCCCGCCTCCAAAAAGTCATCGAAGGCGAACAAGGCGGTATCAGTGAGGACGTGAACTGGCAAGGCGGCGGCGGTTTTCGTTTCTGTACCTTGGGCGAACCTGCGTTTGACCCGCATGGTCGCATCAACAGCGCCGTGCGCTTCGCGACCTTGGCTGCGTATATCTGGCACTTTGAGATTGGCGAACCTGGGCACCAAGTTTTCGACTCGCCGTTACTTGGAGTTGAGAAGGGTACCGCCTACTATCTGCTTTACAACGGGATTCTCGGCGACCGGCGCCCCGCCGGAGGAAACGTACTGACACACTCGGTTCTCCAAGCCATCAACGATATCCTCCCCCATACTGGACCGAAGGTCATCTACGGCGAAACCACGCGCCTTGGCATGGCTCGCCTTGCCGCCGATAACATAACCTTCAAGCAAATCCCTTACGACGTGAAGATTCGCTAACCGCTATGTTCAAACTAAAAAGCTATCAAGAAAATGCGCTTGCGGTCCTGACTCAATTCTTGCGAGCCTGCCGCAGCGCTCCGATACCAGACGCTTACCACGCTATCCTAGCAACACAGAATCGCACCAATGAGCACTATGCTTCTCTCTTCGGTGATATACCCAGCGTTTGCCTACGAATTCCAACGGGCGGCGGAAAGACCATCATGGCAGCCCACGCAGTTGCGATGGCCGGGAAGGCCGTCTTGGACACCGATGCTCCCGTCGCCCTGTGGCTCACCCCCTCGGATACCATTCGTACTCAAACGCTCGAAGCCCTGGCTAATGCCCGGCACCCCTACCGGCAAGCGCTCGCTGAACATTTCGGTGACCGAGTGCAAGTCTGTGACCTAGAGAGCCTGCAAACAATCAGCCCGCACGACGTCGGCAAGGCCTGCATTGTTATCGTTGCTACTATTCAGGCCTTCAACGTTACCGATACCGCCAAGCGTAACGTGTACTCATTCTTTGAAGAACTCTCACCGCATTTTGACACCCTGCCTCCTCACTTGAGCGGAGACCTGGAGAAGGTCACGGAAGCGGACTTGTTAAGTCAACCCTTCCTGACAAATAAAGACGTCGGCCGCATCAAGCATTCGGTTGCGAACTGGCTCCATCTTCAGCATCCCATCGTCATTGTTGACGAAGCCCACAACAACAGGACGGACCGCTTCTTCAAGACGTTGGGACGCCTGAAACCGAGCTGCGTTGTAGAACTCACCGCGACGCCAGTGCCTGGAAATAACGTGCTGTACCACGTCTCCGCGCAAGAATTGAAAGCTGAGCAAATGATAAAGCTGCCGATTGTCCTGGCAGAGCATCCCGCGGGTTGGCAGGATTGTTTGCGCGATGCGATTCTGACACGGGACCGGCTAGAAATCTCAGCCCAAAAGGAAACCGATTATCTGCGTCCGATTGCGTTGATTCAGGCAGCTCCTAAAGGTAACGAAGCCACAGTGGATGTCGTTCGCATACATCTGATTGAGAACGAAAAGATACCCGAGGACCAGATTGCGGTTGCAACTGGCACCCAAAAAGATTTGGTCGGTATCAACCTGTTTGACCCCGCGTGCCAGATTCGTTATGTCATCACAGTTGAAGCACTCAAGGAAGGCTGGGACTGTTCGTTTGCCTACGTCCTGGCGTCCCTGCAATCGGTGAATTCGGCCAAGGATGTCGAGCAGCTTCTGGGCCGCGTGCTGCGCATGCCTTACGCGAAGACGAGGCAGCAGGAGACCTTGAATAGAGCGTACGCGCATATCGTTGCCGAGAACTTTGCGCAAGCTGCGGCGTCCTTGACGGACAAGATGGTCCAGAACATGGGCTTCGAACGGTTCGAGGCGAACATAGCACTCGTGCCAGCGCAACCCGAGTTGCCTCTTGGCGAACCGATGGAAAACGGCTCCCTGGGGCAGCAGCAAATGGCGCCGGTTATTCCGGATTGCTATATCGCGGTTTCCGGGACCCTGGATACACAGTATTGGCCAGAAGACTTAAAGCAGGTTGTCACAATCGGCACAAATTCAATGGGGACTACCCTGCTCGTCAAGGGAGACATTGATTCTGATACCTTGGGTCAGGTTGAGGACTTTGTCAGCAATGCGGTTCCTGCCAAAGCTAGGGAGGCCATCAAGGAGCAATTCAATGCGCACCGCGCATTGCGTCAGGCAGTACGTGCACCGGCCCAACTTGGCCTCACCTTCGCACCTATTCCGCAGCTATGCCTGAATTTCGATGACTACCTTGAGGTAGTCGAAAGAGAAACCCTTTCCACTCTCGGTGACTGGGACTTACTCGACCAGCCTGTGCAACTGTCTGGTTTCAATATTACGGAAAGCATCAACTCATTTGAAATCGACGTAAGCGGCGAAAAAATAAAGTACCGCTATGTGGATGCGCAACAGCTCCATCTCAATGATGTCATGAGCCATGTGAGTGAACAGGACCTTGTGCGGTGGCTCGATGTTGAAGTGCGGCAGCCGTATGTCTCCCAGATGCAGCTGCAGGCATACTTGGTCAAGATGGTGTCGCACCTGGTCCACGTCCGGAGCTTCACCCAAACGGCGCTGGTCCGCGCGCGCTTTCAGCTTGCTCAGGCACTCACCAAGGAAATCGGTAGGCTACGGCAGCTGGCCATGGACAAAGGATTTCAAGGCCGCCTGTTGGACATGATGGTTCCGACGTTTGAGCAGATGGCACATTACAGCTTCCAGTACCAGTCAGGGCAATACCCAGCACGCCAGCCTTATCGCGGCAGCTACGAATTCAACAAACATTTTTACCCGGTCATCCATGATTTACGGGAAAAGACACCCGCGGGAAGGACGGCGGAAGAATTTATGTGCGCCCAAGCGATTGACGCCCATCCTAAAGTCAAACAATGGGTCCGGAACATCGAGCGACAGGAAAAGCTTTCGTTCTGGCTACCGACGTCGACTGACTACTTCTATCCTGATTTCGTTGCTGAGCTGGTTGACGGTCGCTTGCTTGTTGTCGAGTACAAAGGGGAACCGTACGAGACGAATGATGATTCCCGGGAGAAGAAGCAAGTGGGCCACCAGTGGGAGAAATCCAGCAATGGTCGCTGCCTGTTTCTGTTTGCGGTGAGAGAGGATGAAGCCGGCCGTTCCGTATTCAAACAACTCGCTGACAAGCTCACTGGCGCACTTCACTAAGTGCTTCGTCGAAGACTGCCAATCGTCACAGGTTTGAAATCAATACACTCCACTGACATGTTCACATGGCGAGCACCCGAACCAAATTCGTCCGTGCTCAGCCGGTGAGCATGCACATGGCCATGCAAGTTCACTATGCAGTCGCCTGGTCGCGCAGCGTCCATGACGTGCTCTGGCACGGGATAGTGACTCACGAAAATCCTTTCCCATTCCAAGCAGCTAACGACGTCATCAACTGCTAATTTTAGGATGGCATGCGCATGCTTGTCGCAGTCATGGTTGCCCAGCACCAGAATTTTCGCAGCCGGTATTTGACGCAACCACCCATTTGTCGTTCCGCTGTCAGTCATCGTGATGTCCCCGCCGAAAATCAGAAAATCTTTCTCCGTGACGGTTGCCAGCGCATTCGACAGCATCAGCGCATCGACCTCACTCGCACTTCGACCCCGCAGCTTCTCCAGCGCTCGGTGGCCGAGGTGTTGGTCACTCCAGACGTAAAGATTCCCCGGTTTGAGTGCGTCATTCAACCTCCCAGGGTGCCCTTGCTTCGCGTGGACTTCTCTCAGCCGGCTCACAAAGTTCGTCGATGCCGGTTGCCGCGTGACGCCATCGGCGCCCCTCACTGCAGTTTCAAGGTACCGAAAATAAGCCTCCGCAAGGCTGCCTGGGCCCGATGCCGTTTTGTTTGATTTCTTCATATACTGATGACCTGTTAGAGCTGGAATACGCACTCGATTTCAAACGCTCGGTTTTCTCTCCTCCCACCATGCGGAAAGCCGCCTGGGTTACAAAGCACCCTAGTGGAGGCGACCATTACGTCCACCGAGCTATGTGTGTGCCCGTGTAGAAAATATGCAATCTGGGGATGCTGCTCTATGAAGGCATCAAGGTTCGAAGCGAAGGCCGGTGTGAGCCGGTCGTTCTTATACTCCGGGGCCACGCATGCCGGCGACGGCAAATGATGGGTCACGACTACCGTCTTGCCCTCGAACGGTTGCTCAACCAACCGAGTTATGGCCGCGAGCGATTCATGGAACCGCTCAACTGTCCGCTCTAGCAGCAGCTTCACACGTGCGTCCGGGGGGCCGTCCTGAATGACCTTGAAATCACTCATCAGCTCTTCGGCGTCAAACATTGAATCATATGGGGTTCAATACAGCTTGAAATCAGTCCACAACGTGGCTCCAGTGAACCTCACATTGCCTTTCTCGAGGAAGTGCACATTGGTGCCAGCAGCAGCCGCTCGAAGCTCAGGTATCAGGTCATCGAAATGATGGCTGTAAAACTCGTGGTTGCAGGCAACATAGATGACTGGGCAGCCAAATGTCTTCTTTGCCCATTCGATACCGGAAGTGCCTGTACCGATATCACGCCGAATCGGCAACACTTCGAACTCAAGATGCAAATCTGACAACAAACGTACGAGCATTGGATTCTTCTTTCGATATTGGTAGCTGCGACCAATAACGGGCATTATCGGCTGTTCTTCGCCTGCAACACACTATTATCATATTGACATCATAATTTAATGATATCGCGACCTGACCCTCGAATTCGAACTGCTCGAGGCGCATTGCGCGGTACCGCACTGAGCTGGAGCTGTCCCCTGCCCTATGCTTCAGAAAAAGGAGGACTCATGAACATCATCTACATGAACGGCAACGCCGCTTCGTCAGACAGATTCAATTTCATTCGTACCCAACTGACCGGACACGATGAAGCCTTGATAGACTATCTAGTATGTCAATAGCACTTTACTCGTCTATCCAAGAGTGGCGGCGATTGAAATCCGTGGGGGTGACGGAAGTCCGTGGGGGTGACGGAAGTCCGCGTTTGAAGTCAAGGTGTGTGCCCTCGGATGCCTACTCCATGACAAGAGCTGCGAGGTCGGCGGCAGTTGTTTGGGAAAAGTTGTGCGGGAGTGTCATTGATGTTCCTGTGCTTAAATAAAATTTGTGAGCGTCCTGTACCTCTGCACATAACTCTTGAGACGAAAAAGTCGAATTCAGTTCTCTCTGAGCTATGTTGCTGGCTATCAATCAATTCAGTGCACGTGGCGTCTTCTTCGGAGTCCAGACGCAACGGACTCGCACAGGTTGAAGTCCGATTCCAGGGGGCCGCTAGGAATAGCATCCGACCGGGCGTTCCGGGCTCTAACCGATATCCAGGCACCTTACCGGCCCGCACGGGGTCCCACATGATGGTTTCCAGCCCACCACTCGGCATCATCCCGGCGCCGCCTACAAGCCCCAAGTGGATGGGTCCCGGGTGCGTTTCGGTGACAGAGGCTGCCTTTGTGACACCTGTGCACAACTCTACTTCGCCGCCACTCAACATGTAAAAAGCGGATTCACCCTACTCAACTCGCTTAATGGTGTGAGTCTGTACACCGCGAACTGGCGGGGCAGCCTCGCTGGCGAGTCGTCCTTCCAGCCGACTGGTGCCAAGGGAGCACAGCCGCAGCTTTAGGTCTGAGAACACGGGCCCGCCGTTAACGGTCTTGAGCATCTCTGCCAACACCACGCACGCTGCCACAGCGCCGACAAATGGCACCGCAACGGATTTCCCGGTAAGTAGCAAACGTCCGCACTCATCCGCGTCAAGCGCCTGATATGCCGCGTTGCTAGCGGCCAGCAGCCGCTTGCGAGCCTCACGCGCAGCCAGTTCCTCAGTTGACTCCAGCGGCCAGACATCACAGGCAACCCGCGGGTTCGGCCAAGTGTGAAACGCGATGGTGTCAAAGTTGTGGTCCTCGCCACCAAGGCCGCTATCGAAAATCGCATTGAAGCCGGCCTCCGACAGCCATTGCCGTGCCCTGTTGTCGTCGAAGCCGGAGAGCGCTATGACGGGCTCCCCGGCGGTGCGCCTGAAGTTTTCGTCCACCCGCCGCTCGAGGAGTCTCGTCGAGAATCCGCGCGTCTCGAGCCAGTCGGCAGCAACGCGGGTTTTGAGATACGTCACCGATACGGACGTCAGCAAGGCACCTGTCTCGACGTTTGCCTTCTCGACCCTGTCGTCGTCACACAGCAGAATCGTCGCATCCTTCCGTGAGGAATACGGTAGTGCAGCAAGACCCCACAGGTATGCCTGACCAAGGTGGCCCAGCCCAAAAGCACCGACAGCGAGTGGCAACTCAACAAGTTGCCGACCGACACCATCGGGGTGCTCCGCAGAAAGGTCCGGACGCCATAGAGAGAACGTCACGACGCGTCGCGTGGCCGTGATGCTTATGCCCGCAAAGTCGGCGAACACCTCACCAACCGCGATGGAGGCGGCCGCAATACTGGCAAGCTGACAGTACTCGCGCTCGGCCATCCGAGGCACTTCGGTGGCTGGGCCTACAGCAATGCGCCAGCCATCGTAGGTCATCCGGACTGCGCCGGCTTCGGCGACCGCATTCCCAAGAATCAGATGTCGACCAGTGGGTGGCAACCCACTCCACACGGTGGGTTTACCACCAAGTTCGACCACCGCTTCACCTAACGTCGCTGCGCGCACCACGAGAACGAGGCACGGGGCGAGCCACACCTCCGCCGCAGCGTGCACTTTGGTTTCCCCGGCGAAGCACTTGACGCCTAGGTTGACCGCCGTAAGCAGCGCCAACTGCAGCCCGTAGGAAGCTTTGACGTCATCGCCGACTAGCACCTCAATGCCGCGCTGCGCCCTTAGACGTCGAGACTCTTCGATACCAATAGCATCTTGGTCCATGAATAGCTTATCGATGCGCGAGAGGGTGTCACTGGAGATTGGCTGAATCATATGTTCACCACACGCAAAGACGGACGGGGGCGTTGGGATGGTCGTGAACGAACGACGTCCAGCGGGTCTGGCCCTTGAAAACGTGCATTCCTACTCCAGCCAGCGACCACATTGAGGTGTGGCCATAGTTGGGAAGGATGAGGGCAAGGTGACCCTGCACGGGAACCATTGGGTAGTCCTGGTCGACGGTGCTTTGACGAACGTCGACGGTCGGGTGGGTGTGCACATCGGCCAGAACTTGCAATCCTCTTTTAGCACAGTAGTCCCACAGAGCCGAAAACCCCTTTGCGTGGAACACCACAATGCCGTCTGATAACGCGCTAGGGTCAAGGTCGTCGTAGCAGACGAAGGTCTCGACACGCCCATCGTCAGTTCCGGCCGTGCCGAGCAGGAACGCCCCGCTCTCACGACGCCTTCCGCCTCGCTTGCGTAGCTCCGTGACTAGCCCTAACCAGGTCAGCCTCGGAATCTTGATGGCACGTTTAGCAGCCAAGGTAGTCCTCACAGTTCAGCCATCGGTGAACGAGGCTGATGAAGTCAGTCAAAGTGTTCTGTTCTGTCCAGACGTATTGGGGGTTTTGTGTCGGCCAATCGTGATGGTTGAGCCTGGCTTGCCGGTCGAATGGGTGGTAGAACCCCCTCCCTGGCGCGGCCCATCCAGTCACTCTAAAGACGCCTTCCACCGGTGACTTGGGCCGACCTTTTGGCCATTTTTCTGGGACGAGGAAGTTGTTCGCTTCCTCGTCCCAGAATGCGCCAGTCGGCGACTGGATACCGTACCCGTCCACGTCCCACCGCACCAACATCTGTTCCGGGCTGTTGGCGCGAGGCGCAGCCTGCACTCGCGTGTAGACATATGGCCAGCCCGTTTTCGACACCTCCCAGGCAAGAGACCATTGCCCCTTTGACACGCCAATCCGAAACTCTGCTCGCTCTAAATCTGCCTCTAGAAGACGTTGAGCTGTGGACGCGGTCATGTCTGCCATCCCTGAGGCGTAACTTCGCGGACCAGGTCGAACTCTAACGAGTGCGTCCCTGGCTCCAGCAGTTCGCCCAGATGCTCCTCTGGGCGAGGTTGTTTGCCACTGGGCTTCAGCGCGAGTACCAAATCGGCTCCGGCGCTGGGGTCAACATGGGAACGTTTTTTCGCCCATTCCGTCACCGTCGCAATGGTCGCCGCCGGGGAGAAGCTACGCTTGTGGTGGCCATTGAAGTAAACCGTCACTTCAACTCGGTGGATGGTCAGGGTGTGCACATGCTTGTGCTTGCGCAACTCCAACTGTTCCAGCGTCAGTTCAATATTTGCCGCCTCGTGGACATCAGAGTCTGCATCTGGATGGTCCAGCGCTTCGACAGCTTCGCCGATGAAGACGAACTGGTCGGCACCCGGCAAAACACCCAGGCGAGCGAGCACTTCCTTGAGCGTCTCGTCCAAGCGAGCAGTAACGACCTGAGGACGGCCGCTGTCATGTACAAAAATTTCCAACGATTCTTCTTTCATAGATACCTCTTTAACGACACCTGTTGCGAACGGGACGGCGCTGTGGCAAACTATGTTGCTTTGTCAAGCAACGCATCATCAAAATACCAGGACAATTAGCACCTATGAAAATATTCGCGCTGTTGCTTGGCTAGACAACACTGTAACTGATTGAAAATCATGTGTCAAGTCACCTGCTTAGCCTGCCATTGCGGACCATAGATATGACAGACATGTCAAGTCCGGTGCTCACAAGAAGCCACCTCGCTCACTCGCATGGACGGAACCATCTCGCGTCCTCATCGAGCGCAATAGTTTTCTTTCACCCCCCACCAGGAGACCATAGCCATGGCACAGACCGGCCTAGGTGTCGCACTACGCAAATTGCGGGAGCGACGAACATTTTCACTTCGAGAGATGAGCCAGTTATCTGCGGTCGACCACGCGTATGTATATCGGCTAGAAACAGGCGAGAAAACAAGTCCTTCAGGAGAATTAATTGGCAAGCTTCTTAAGGTCCTAAAACCGACTGAGCGCGAGGCTGAAATCGTCAAATGGCTCACCGACCATCCTGAGGCAGACCCGGACCTTGTTGAATATGTACTTGGTGATGAATCGATTGATGTCGCAATCTTTACAATGGCCGCAGGAGCTCGACACCGAGGTAATGCACGGCCAGACCCTGCCACATTGATAGCTCGAATCAGACGAGCCTTAGACGACGAAGACGAGTAAGCCACATGAATGAAACCGACGTGCAGGACCAAGCCAGGGCTTTCGTCGCGAGTGTCGATTCGACGAATATTCAAAACGACCTGTCCGCCTATGTGAAAAAGGCCGAAGCAAAGCTTCGCAAGGAAGAGCTCTCGGACGGGGAGTCTGGGTTCACTGTGACCAAGGCAAACGGGCAGCACGTCATAACGGTCAACTCGCTTGAATCCGAAGAGCGTCAGCGATTCACTGTTTGCCATGAGATTGCCCACATCGTCCTGAAGCTCCCTTCACTGCATGACGAGCTTCCTTCGTGGTCTTATGCCAAGCGCGACATCAACGAGGTGACGTGCGACATCTTTGCGGCAGAGCTACTCATGCCTTACAAGATGTGGAAGGACAAGGTGCCGAAAGAGGAACCGTCGATAACGGTGATTGAGTACATGGCCGCTGAATTCAAAACCTCGTTCCCAGCAGCAGCGTCACGTTATGCCAACTTGGCAGATATCCCCTGTGCGTTCGTCACGATGGAACGCGGGATGGTCCGCTACGCGGCACGTTCGACGTCCTTGCGACGCGCGCTGGCGTGGATTCCCCCGAAGACACCAATACCGGCTGGCTCTGTCGCCCATCGGCTTCGTGCCGCCGGAATTACCCATATCGAAACCGATGAAGTGGCCCAAGATGTATGGTTCGAGAACTGGGAAAAGGGAGTTGACCTTTATGAAATGGCTCGTCACTACCACCGATTCGACACCACTGTGGCGCTTCTATGGTTTCCAGAGGAAGACTTGCCAGAAGTTGAAGTAGACAGGTTCGGTGTTCGCGTAGTTGACCACAGCGGACTGCAGGAGCTAACTGGCGAACTACCTTGGCCGGGGAACAAGAAGCGAAGATAGAGGTGAATGACTAGCTGTTGGGGCTGACGCTATTATGACCCAGGGTGCTGATATTGACTGCACCATGTCTAACTTCTGAAATCCCACAGAGTCCAACCGTTCGCTAGGCATGCGGGTGGGTCAACGAATTCCGGCAGCCCCCCCTGTGCCAATATAACTTGAGACACCTACCCGATTAATTTAGAGTACAGCGGT
>NZ_JBHRTP010000067.1:0-4845 GCF_042646465.1 Pseudundibacterium arcticum | reverse complement strand
AGTGATTCGCGCAAACAGCCGGTTAAGCGGCAAACAGAATGCAACACTACACTAGCAGAACTGGCCGCTCGCATCGATTGACTGCCTCGGTCAGCCGACGGGACCAATCAGCATAGATGGGGACTTCCCAATCGTCCTGCTCAACGCGGCGCATGTTCGAGAACGCCGCTTCCCAGTGTGTCTGCCAATGATCGGGTCCGGAATTGTGCCCGCCCGGGAGGATCAGAATGTCGAAGTCGTTGAGATCGCGCATTTTGATTTCCTTTCGCTGAGATCGGGAAGGTTCGGACAAAAAGGACGCGGCGGCATTGGCTTTGCACTGTTGCAGATGCGGCTTCGGCCAAGGACCATATCACGACGCCCAACGTCGAAGTTCAGCGGACGGATGCAATTGGCGCGAAAACGCTCCGTTCGGCGTAAAGACAGTGTGGCCCTGTCACCGACTCTGCGCATTACCCACCCACATTCCGTCGGCGGAAAATGTCTGCGCAGAAACGTGCCCTGCTGTATTCCAGAGCGCATCAAATGCAGGTTTTACCGCTCGATGGTAGTCGGCGATTTCACCGTATTCATTGATAATACATTCAGGTAAGAACACGACGTCCCGTTCTATGACCGGTTCTGGCTCATTAAAAATCTTTTTCCCCACTTTGTAGGCTGCGTCCTTCACCCCTTCCAAAGTAAACAATATGACTAGGGGCGGCGGGACGCCAAGGTCGCGTAGTCCATTAACGTAATCAGGTAACCGGTCGAATATTTGTTTCTCCAACGAACCAGACGGGATATATTTCTTTCCTTGGTGTGTTGCGACAATGGACGCCTTGGCCGCTTCAAGGGCGCCGCTGCGAAAAATTTGTGTGTAACCAAAGTTATGCTCGCCGCCTCTCTCATTCACGAAGCCATCGAGGTTGTATCGGGGCGACATGCCCGTGTCGCCGATCGGACGAAACTTCTGCTGTAGTTCAAAGACCTTTGCAAGATCGACCTGCCAAGATGATGTGACAGCGGCCAACGGAACGATATGGAGAATCATCCGCCCATCGCCCATTAATGGCCGAAGTCCTTGACCACTAGTAATTTCACGTAGTCTTTCATCGCGGAACTGCTGTACGCGGTGTGACGCATCGGCTCCAATTGTGAATAAAGTTCTTAGCTCGTCCACGCTCGCCTCGTGTGTTCCGCCAGAGTTACGAATCCAAAATCGGTTTGAATTTTGTGCGCTCACTCGATGAGGCGGATGCCAGCTTCGTGGGATACGGAGCCAAAACAGTAAGCGCCACTGGAGAGTGGCACTGCCCGGATACGGAGACCTTGAATTCGCGGTTCAAGTCCTGCTCGGGCAAGTTGCTCAAGTCGGAGGACAACATCGTCCGGATTGACATTCGCTACGCCGGGAATACTGGTTGCGAGTCCGTTTTGCTCCTCCATCCCAACAATAAGATGTCCACCAAAGGCATTGGCAAACCCCGAAATGTCTTTCAGAACCTCACGCTTGTCCGCGTCAGAATTACCATAGAGATCGCGCTTGTAGTCGATGCGCAGTCCTTCCGGGACTTGACCAACGATGAGTTCCGCCAAGTCATTTTCTGAAAGATTGTCGAAATCGAGTCGATCAATGGGCAACGCAATTCTCCCGAACAATGTGCTTGGCGGACGCCGACTTGATTTGCACAGACAGCAACTGTCTATGTAACCTGGCCCCAAGCCCTCTAACCTGGCCGACCAAATCAATACAGACCCTTGTCGCGCGGTTGTTTTGATAATTTACAGTATAAAAACACCGTGCCAAATAAAAATGAACAGCACCACACGTTTTAATTTATATCCCATGATGCAGAAAAGATAAGACCGCCCAAGCGATTGGATCGGCTAATGGCTGTATCCGCGATAAGCATTGCAGCCTGCGTACCGAAGAAGCGTATGTATATTGGGTGCGATGGTTCATCCGCTTTCACGGCTTGCGGCATCTGATCGAGATGGGTGCGACGGAAGTGCAGGCATTCTTATCTGGCGAATGAGCGCGGCATTTCGGTCTCGATGCACAAACAGGCGCTATGCGCATGTTTGTTACGGGGCTGACAGTGTGCGATGACCCTGGGGCGTTTGAATGTGCGCAACCAGGTACGGCTCGGCGCCTGAAGGCAACTGGTGAAGACGTATCGGCGAAGAAAGATCGATAGCCGCCAGAACAGTTTGCACACGCGACGGCTCTGGGTGAAAGATTTCTAGCTCAACCAAGGAGCAGCCTACGTTCTTGAGCGTGCGAGCGGGGTGAGGCTTAACCTGCCACTCAATCAGCGCAGGTGCTGCTCCGCCCAGCGGCAGGCTGCCATCCGAGGGGACGGTGATTAGCCAGGACAAGGAGCCGCGCTCCATTGGCTCGATGCTGCCGACTACGGATGCACATAAGCTACTTGAAGAGCGAATGTCATCAGTGCGAACGACCCACGCTGCAAGACGAGGCGGTGAATCAGGGGTGAGCCGATCGAGTGCGAACCATCGTGGGCGCGCAGGCCTCGGCGCGGAAGGGTCCGGAGCGATGACTTCCAAGTAGGTGGCGTCGCCGAGGCGAAGCAAGAGGTTGTGCGTCGCCATGCGAGCGTGTGCACCACCTTGCTGCAGTTCCACGCCAAGTGCGTTGCTCACGAAGGCGGCACCGATGGCGAGGTTCGGAGCGACAACGACTATGTGATCGATGACAGTGCCCACGTTGTTGTTGCCCCCCGAACGCCCGGTTGAATTGTTAGGCTCGCACTTGCACACGAGAGGCTTCGATCTTGCCAAGCAGCCACTGGAGACCCGCCAGGTGCTGCTGATCATGGCTGCACAGGTAGTGCACCAAGCTGCCCAGCGACAAAGGACCGTAACCTTCAAACACGGCAGTGCGCATGAACTGCTCAGGACTCAATCCTGAGATGAGCTGGACCGTCTTGGCGCGGGCAACGCGAAAAGCAGCGAAAGCCTCGGATGCGTTCGACGTTGCATAGGAACGCGCTTCGGCAAGCGCCTCACTGTCGATGGAGACGAGCGTTGGATTGATCTCATGCAGCGTGCGCTGGAAGCGCACGTGATACCCATCGACCTCGATGTCGCGCACATGGCAGACCTGCTCAATCGCAGTGAACGGCTCGCTCGGCACGCCCTCCCAGGAGGGCGGCGCCCAATGCTTGAACTCTGCGGGAATGGCGGCATAGTGCTCTTCCAGTTGTCGGGGGAAGCCTGCGAGTGTGCTTAGGGTAATGTCGTTCATTATGTGTCTAGTGGTGTGTGAGCTTTTGCTCTGCCCGATTGGAGATCAGATAACGCTCGTTCTCTGCGATCACGCCCGACGTTTGAGAGCGGTCGCCGAAAGCCGCAGGCCTTTGGAAATCCCCTCGTACGATGGTATGGTTACGCGTCACTGCCTGGCAGTGGCAAGCGCTGCACCAAAGAGCGCAAACGTAGTTCCAGCAGCCCGATTGACAGTGCGCCCGCCGCGCTTGGACGTAAGCCAAGCTTTTGCACGCTTGGCAAACAGCGCGTAGAGGCAGTGAATGACGACGACCAGAGCGCTGTATGTGAATACCAAGGTGGCGAACTGAAGCGAGTAGCTCTTCCCTGGGTCGATGAACTGTGGAAACACGGACAGAAAGAAGAAGATCGCCTTCGGGTTCGTGAGTTGCAACGAGAGCCCTTCCAGGAACCGCTTGCCGAGACTCGCTTCGTGCGCGGATTGCTCCGCTAACTGGAAGGCGGGAGAACGCCAAAGCCGAATGCCAAGGTAGACGAGGTAGCCCGCGCCGATGAATTTGAGGATGGTGAAAGCCAGTGCCGATGCGGCAAGTAGTACACCAAGACTGGTTGCCGAGACTGCGGCAACCACCAGGGCGCCAAAGGCGATACCAAGAATTCCACCAAAGGTGCCACGCATGCCATAACGCAAGGCGTTCGTCAGCGTCATTACGACGCCCGGGCCGGGACTGAACACCGTCGCGGTAGCCATCAACAGAAAGAGCGAATAGAGCTTCACGGGTGACTCCTTGACGCAAAACGTTGAAGGTAAGCGGATGACAAAAAGCACTCCTTTTGAATCGTCCGCTTGACTGCCGGGTTATGTATTCGGACATGATGTTTAACGCACGACACAACCGGCGCCGGAGCTCCAGCGGAGGAAACTAAAAAAGCGCAACACTTTGGGAATCCATATACGAAGGCTAGTGCTCATCTTTTCTGATGGGAACTGCAAGAATTATATAGAGCACCGCAATGCTCGCCAGAAGATGTTTGATGGTGTGTCCGCTAAGGACACCGATTGACTCTAACACTTGCCGATCAAAGTACTCGAATATTTTGGCGACGAAATAAAATACCAAGGCGGATACCAAGCGTGCGCTATTCAGGTAGTTGCAATGAAATAGCAGGAGGATTGCTGGTATCAAAACTATCGGCAGGAACTGTGCAAGTGCATACGGTCTGAGATCGCCGGACCCTCGGGCTTCAGTCCAGTACCAATATGCTGCTGAGCCAATACCTATAGCCAAGAGTGGCCATAAGGTTCGTGATCTGGAACTGAGTATTACTCGCTCATCAAGCGGCAGTGAGAGCAGCGCCATAAAAGCGACAGTCATTGGCAACCTATCCCATATTAGCGAGGGAGTGGATGGCGCGTAGTGATAATAAGCGGAGCCGATGCTAATGAGCAGAACTCCTATGCAGAGCGTCGTGTATGCGCAACTGCTTTTACGTGCAGTTAGATGACGACGACGCCATAAGCCATATAGGCCAACTCAGTAGTGTCCCAACGTTCGTCATAGGAGAGTGAGCTGAATTTGCTCACTTCGCACATCATATTTTTCGATGGGTGGT
>NZ_JBHRTP010000066.1:0-113976 GCF_042646465.1 Pseudundibacterium arcticum | reverse complement strand
GAATGGGTGTCCAGTTTGCCGTGAAATCGGTGTCCAGTTTGGTGTGGAATACGCAACGGGGCGCTATGGCGCACTATTCAAGACGCTTGCCAATGCCAACAACAAGAGCAACTTTCTCGCGTTCTTGCTGGAAGTGACCTTTGCCCACCAATTTGAGACCGCCGGAATGCCTCTCGCATACGAGGTCAAGCAGGTCTCCGAGCAAACCAGCTCGGTTGACTTTAAGCTGGCTGCCCAGACCGGCGACGCCGTATTCTTCGAGCTGCAGTTGCAACAACAGGACCAGCCGACTGCTAACCACATCGCCGAGCAACTGGCGCAAGGCCTAGTCTACGCAGCCATGAAGGACGGCGATGGACAGACGGACGAAATCTTCCGCCTGCAATCGACCATCCTCAGGAAGGTTCAGAAACCGGATGGCTCACCAGTCAAGTTCCTGCAGAATGGGGCGGGCATTGTGAACATCGTCGTCGTGTGCATCTCGGACATCCTACTGGAGACGCCCGACGCGTTCGACTGTACCCTGACGATGTACGGCGACCTCGAGGTGCCAGAGCATTGCCGGCGCGGGGTATTCGGTCTGTTCCAAGACACGAAGGCTGGAGACACCGAGGAATTCCAGGTCCGTGCGGCGAAGTACGCGCACATTAAGGGCACCCTCCACGGAGTGTTGTTCATATTCCGGCCCAACGGGTCAGGCGTGCTGGACTACCACTTGCAGCAGGTCATGGTCTGGAACCGCAACCTCGTGTCGCAGGCTCAGGCGGCCCCTCTGATGAAGCAGATTGCAGCGGCGTTGCCGGCCAAGGTATAGGAGGAGGAGCGTAGCCGACCGGCACTCGACATCTTGTCAGCAATGCATTTGAATGCCGAGTTCAGGTCAGCCTGCTATCCGCGCGGAATCGAATGACCGGAATCGAGGCGAGCCACAAATGACCGATGTTGGCCGATTCCAGCCTTTCAAGTACACCTTTCAAGTACAAATTAGTTCAGACTTGATCCGACATGCGATGTCGGATCAAGTCTGAACTAATTTGTATGAGCCGTCAGAATTCTCCAGTACTCAGAAGCCTCTCGGTTCCACTGCTGCGCTCCAACAGGCGAGTGGCAACTTCTTCGATGCGCGCCCTATTTTGCTTAAAGGTGCTAACCCAGCTTTGCCCCGATGAAGATGTGAGGTCGAAGTGGTCCTCAAGCGCTTCGCGTGATATGACGCACCAAACTATGTCACCATCGACAACAGCTTGGAATGCAACCCCTTCGCTGGAGTCTATATGCGGCTCAATGCCGCGTGGAAAGCTGATATTCATAACCACCTCCTTGCCTGATCGACGGGACTGTTGATACTCCCGGCGGAGTTCTACATAGATCTAGCATACCCGCCTCCTACAAGGATGGCACGTTCGGGTCAATCATCCATTTACCATCCACGCCTGAGTCGTACTACCCGATCATCTGCATTGCGTGATCGAACTTCCGCCTGGCAATACAGATTTTGCGACACGCTGGCGCTTGATAAAAATTCGTTCTTCCAAATCTGCAGGTGCTGGTGCAAATTGACCGAATCGAGGCGAACAGTCTTCGTCTTTGTGAAGTCGGGCCTCTCGTTGTCCGTGAGTCCGGCATTCTTCAAATGAACGAATGCCATCGACGTTGCCCATCTTTCGACGCCGGCGCAGTCTGGACTCGCGGCGAACGCCGAACACGCAAGACCGGGTAGGACGAGCGCTGCAATTCGTACGACGAGCATCTTCATGACGCCCAACGACATGAGCGGCGTGCCGGCTTGCCGGGGCACGCCCGCTCGATGGAGGGGGTATGCCTCATTGGCTGGCGGCGAGGTAGAGCCATCCACTGCCGCCGTCCCGACGCATGACCGTAGCCTGCGCTCGCGCGAGGCACTGCGGCTGAAGTTGCAAGAAATCGCCCTTGTTCCTTGGGTGCTCGGTGTAGGCACAGTATTCAACCCTCAACCTTCACAACAAACGGCATCTCCATGCGTTTTTCCAGATCAAACTGTGACCGTCCCGTATGGTTGATGTGCTTCCCGTAGATATGAAGAGAGACGGTGACCACGTCAGAATCGTTCCAAACGCTATGTATCATGCCTCGTGGCATAGCTATGACATCGCCTACATTGCATACTTTCTCGCCGACCTTCTTGAGTTCGGCGTAACCCTGCCGACTATTGTCATCCACTCGCTCATAAAATTCGTTCTTCTCTGGGCCGTCTACTCCTGCGACTACCGCCCACGTGCCGTGGTCGTGCGGCGGGGCGCCTCGATGCGGAAGCCAGCTCACAGCCAGAATAGCCAGCGTGTGGTTGGGTTCCTCGTGCAGTAAATAGACGCCGAACCCCTGATCTGGGTCGGCGTGGTACATGCGGTCCTCAAGCCAGTTTGCTTTGGCGCGGGCAGCACGGTGCGCAAGTGGACGAATACCAGCAAGAATTTCGCGCTCATCGTTGAACCTCGCGCACACTTGCTTTAGGTCAGCCACGAGCTGTGGAATGGTATAGCCATCAGTGATCATTATCGTCCTCCTTTGCTGCCAAACGCCAGACTTCAGCGGCCACCGAGGGCAGTCCGCTGGAATGATGGGATGGACTCCCCCCACTTTTTTTCCATGACGATGTTGCAGTGAGCGTACACTGGGTGCGGCCCCTCCGATAGCGTGCTAAATCCGTGCTTGCGATATAACGCGATTGCGGGGGCAAGGACAGTGTTCGATAGAAGATAGCCCCTCGATGCTCCTCTCGCTCGCGCGCGCTCAAGCGGGCTCGCGGGCAGCGCTGGTTGGTTGGCGGCTAGTCCACCGGGCAACCCACTGCACACCGGAAAACGGTGCGTGGCAGGGGAAGTTTTCACGTTTGTGCAGAGACCTATTAACAGACCCTAGCAGTCAAAAAAACGGCGGATGCAAGGTTTTCATTCGCCATTTTTGTTGATATTGTCGTTTCTTCGCTAAAAAATGGAGCGCGCCGTCAATGTGGTAAACCGCTCCAACGCATAAGTGCCGGCCAGCGAGTTGCCGGTGGCGTCCAGCCCGGGTGACCAGACTGCCACTGCCAGTTCTCCGGGTACCAATGCCAGAATGCCGCCACCGACGCCGCTCTTGGCCGGCAAGCCCACGCGATAGGCAAAATCGCCTGCTGCATCGTAAGTGCCGCAAGTCAGCATCAGGGCATTTAGGCGCTTGGAAGAGCTGGCACCGAGTATCTGCGCGCCACTCCATGGCACGGTGCCATGCTGGGCTAAAAAACTGCCTGCCTTGGCTAGCTCGGCACAGCTCATGGTGATGGAGCACTGGCGGCAATAACTGTCGATCACGGTCTTGACCGGATTATGCAGATTACCGAAATCCTTCATCAGATGTGCAATCGCATAATTGCGATGCGCGGTTTCGCGTTCAGACTGGGCAACCGTCGCATCAAAATCGATATTTGGCTGATCAGCAATCATGCGAACGAACTGCAGGATCGCAATATCGGATTGCACAAAACGGCTGGACAAAATATCTGTGATCACCAGTGCCCCAGCATTGATAAAGGGATTGCGCGGTTTGCCGCGTTCGTACTCCAATTGCACCAGGGAGTTAAATGGGCTGCCAGAAGGCTCGCGCCCGACGCGCGACCAGATCGTATCGCCTTCCCGCGAAAATGCGAGTGCCAGCGCAAATAACTTGGTCACGCTTTGCAGCGAGAATTTTTGATCTGCATCGCCTACCGAAAACGTCTGGCCGTCCAGACAATACACTGCCATGCCAAAGTGCCGCGGCGACACCTTGGCGAGTTGGGGAATATACGTGGCCACCTTGCCTTGCGAGAGCAAAGGCTGCACTTCGGCGCAAATGGTTGCAAGAATGGTCTGGTAATCAATGGCAACAGGCATAGGCGGTGCGAGAAGTCGAGGGGTTGGGAGCGCTTTTGGTACGCGAATATGTGGGTATGGAATTCGTGCTCATGGCTTAGGTTCAATTGCTCTTCGCTCTGGAAATGCCATCACGGTTTACTGTCCGTGGACTCAAGCGACCTAAATGCAAAACATCTACCAAGGCCGGGACAGATCCTATTTTGCAACACAAAAACAATATCTTGAGGGGACGGACTACGCTGTGCATTGCCCCCAACTCTGCTGAATATAGAAAATCGTTTTAAATAGAGAACTCGACGGCTCTATTTGTATATATGCCAGCTCGACTTGACAGCGCATTTCAATTCGCGCTGAACGGCACGTCCAAGATAAACTGAGCAGCCAGTCCAGTGCCGCAAGCCCGTCGTACCCGCACAGTGTGTTCGGTGACAGCATGAACATCATCAAACCCTACCCCGTGAAATCTCGCCGGCTCATCACTAATGCGGACTGGTTGGCCGCTAACGTCTGGACCACCGCGCCGACCAAACTTGCGTCAAGTTCTTCGGCGTCTCGACCGGTTACCGCGCTCACGATGGATATTGCCTGCAGCACCTGCGCTTTTGTTAATTCCACCGCAGCGCCAAATATGGCCGCTTCGTCATCAGTCAATTCCATAAACTTTGTCTTCACGAGAGACTCCGTTAATAAAGGAATAGGAATCCTAGCATGAAGGGAACGCCCTAATTTTTTCATCCGTGATGATCCTGGCGTTGATGGAAGCGAACTTCGCGCATGAGAGCGAGAATGCGAGGGCGGCGTGATGTTACAAAAAGTCGTTTGCCCCGAGCAAAACAGGATTCATGTCAGGTCGCGCACCAAAATATCTGCGCAACACCTGAATGATGGAATGTCTATCCCTCGTATGCCTTCGCGACGGATGCCTTGAACGCATAGTCCTCTGCAAGTGGGAACGTTGGGTGCCGCCACTTTGGCACTTCGATGCCGTTTCAGGAAGGGGACGACCATTCCATTAGCCTCGCCCATGAACGGACGTTCATCCGATGATGAGAAGCGAAGGATGCATTGTTCCGTCTTAAGACGTTGCCTGAACTTATGCCGCCTATAGAGGCTGACGGGCTAAGCCCGGGTGACAGATCTGCGCGGCCACCGTCCAGCCGCTGACCATCTGTAGAAGCCCTGCTTGGCCAATTCAACAACGAAGAGATAGACAAGCACCATGGCCCCGAGAATGAAATAGAACTTGGCAGACGGTGGCACAAATCGGAAATACGTTCCAATCGGCGTAAACGGCAACAGCACCGCGATAGCCACAACCGCCAGAGAGGTTGCCGTCAGCAGTGGATGGGCGCGGCTTTTCAGTGGGTTCCCCCGAGTGCGGATAATGAAGATCACCAGCACCTGCGTGCATAGAGATTCAACGAACCAGCCTGTCTGAAACAATTTTTCGTCTGCCCGAAAAACGATCAGCTTGCCAAAAGGTGGCAAGTTTGATGCGAATATGCGGACGTGAAGTAGCGCCGCTACAATGTTGGCTCAAGCCATTCGCACGTGTGTCAACCGAGTGTGAAAATGTGGAGATATATTTCAGCGATCGGCAACACTGCGTTGGGCGGCGGTCACCTGCGGGCAAGGCAAATTGCCCGCCTTGCTGCAGACTCGGCGCCCACGCATAGTCACCTTCCTCAACGAAAACGACCCGGTCGCACAGGCGGTCGAGTCGTTAAAGCCCAACCCAAGCGTTATGCCGTTCGCGTTCTCAGAAAATCGCTTGTCTGAGCGGCATTACTCCGCAATAAGGGTTTGGTGCATCGTGCTGCCTACGTCATTTTAGGTTCACCACGTAAAGGACAGTCTCGGTTTTACCGATGTTTTTGACTATATAGGAGGCATCGGTTGACTCATCAACCCGCACTTCACCGGTCTTCCATTGACGAATTTCTTTCGTGCCGTCGAGGTAGATGCGTTGGAGTGTTCCTCCCTTTAAGGCGCGTACGACGCGATAGGGGCGCGCCCTACTTTCGCTTTCGGCGCCTGGTTTGAGTCTTTGCTCTACGACCCGCACCTTATCGTTGTCCAGCAGTACCGTCAATTCCTCCTTTAATGGAGCCGCTGTCGCCTTGTCCTGCGCCATTGCCTGATTCACAATGCCTGCTGCCAACATGAACACAGGAACCAGCACACCAATGAAAAGCCGGACTAATTTGTTCATAATGCACCCTCCTTCCGAGTGTTATTAAAAAAGCCCAGGCGCGGCGATCCCGGTCGAGGCCTATGTACTCCGCAAAGGAAATATGGCCCGGTCTGTGATATGACGGGATTTTCTCAATAACGGATCTCCACATCCTATTGAGAAAAATCCGGCAGAGTCTGCGTCATATCAATAGGTCGATCCTCTCCTGTGATGTAACAACACCACGTATTGCGCTTGCGATGCACTGACCTATATTGAATTATTCAGTTTGAGTTCAAACCTCAAAACAGATTAGTCGATAAAGGCGCATCTGGTTCAACCACTTTCACTGCTCAATTATCCTGATTCGCCAATACCATACTCGCCTACAACTTACTTGGAGGGTCATGCGATGAGTGCGTCGTTAGAGAAAAAATCTTTGGACAAGCCGGACGAAGTCCGCCCATTCAAAGATGGAAAAGGCAAGGTAGCTGTCTTTACACTCGGCAACCACACAATGGGCCGTGGCGAGTTCGAACCTGGTTGGCGCTGGAGTCTGCACGTGAAACCGATAGCAGGAACGGATTCTTGCCAAGCAGCTCATACAGGCACCATCCTTGAAGGGCGAATGGTCGTTAAAATGGACGATGGATCTGAGATGGAATACGGGCCGGGCGATGTCTTTTATATGCCCCCTGGGCATGATGCCTGGGTAGTTGGAAACCAACGTTGTGTGTTGTTCGATGTAACAGGCGTCGCAAAATACGCCAAACCCCAATAAGACCGCTCTTTGCCCTGCTTCAACTGTTCTACAGTTCCACAAAACTTCAAGATGGCCGCCCGTTTCCATGTCACAGGCGGCGTTTCCTGCTGAACCTCTGCGCAACTCACAACCTGCAGACGCTGGTGCGAATTGACCACCGCGCCGGTTCTCGCTGACCTGCTGCGCCGGCCCGAGCTGACCATCCCTGATGGAGTTGACCACCCGGATCGTGAATGGCTGCATGCTGTCTGCCCCGACAGACCGGTATCGACCCTGAGCCGTCATCGACGAAAAACGAAAGCGGCCATTCACCGCAAGGGTGAAAAAATGGAAGCGGCCGTTCGTGATGCGAAGTAAATATTCCGAGCTGAACGGCAGCTGTGTATTGTCAACGGCCATTCGGGCTTAGAATACCAATGGGAACTGTCGGCCAAGACCTGCCGGTCAAGCATCTGCGTTCTAAGGTCTGCTACAGACTGGTTGCGGTCACTCGGCGTCGATGGAGCGCCAACCAGTTCTATGCAAAATGCGTTCTTCGTCTACATTGGAACGAACGGCGGCTTAGGTGGGTAGACCCGCCGTTGACGGAAATTTATCAACGAGCGGCTGGTTTTCCAACGCCTGGCGGGCGGGTTTCGACCCATTGCGGTCATTTGACCGTGCCAAAAGCGGACGCACGAGCGACGCACGTTTCCGGTTCAGAGTTCGGGTCTATCGCGTCACTACGACTTGAGGCAGTAACAATAAAGAAACTGATACGTCGTGCCAAACAGTGTTGGTGTACTTTAATTGCATTTCAGACAATTCATCGCCAAACTCACTTCTCAGAGAACTCGCGCGAAAAATGCCAGAGTTACTCGTCGACGACGGTTTCATGCTCCGCTGGGAGGATGACTTCAAGCAACTCGCAGTCATCCGACCATCCAACGACGGTGTGTCGAATATTTGGTGGTTGTATCCAGCATGAACCTTCTTTCATGGTCTGGACTCCGTGCCCCTCGAACTCGCTTTTGAACCAGCCTTTGAGGACATATATGAGCTGGAATTGCACATCGTGATGGTGCCGCTGGCTGAAGCTTTCTGAAAACGGTGCAATCATCCGAATGACGTGCGCCGTGGCAGCCCCGTTGGTCGCCATTGCAACCCCTAAGTCTCGATAGGACGAATAGCTGCGAAGACCCCCTGTTTTGAAGTCATCTTCGTTGAGATGGCTTACCGTGAATTGCTGGTTTGGCGAAGTGACGACTGTCATGACGAACTCCTTTAAGTAGCACCCCAATATCCAAACCACGACATCTTGCGAAGCACAAGACTTCTCATAAATATGGGATGACCGCTTTGCAGTTGAAGCTTGGTAGGCGGCTATTGGCCGTTATGGAAAGCGTTCCATAATGGCCAGTCAGCGACCGTCGCGTTCGGCGGTCGTGACCAGTCTGGCGGGACTACACCTCCGTCTGTTCGGCGATCTCTAGAGCATCGTCGACCTCGATCCCAAGATACCGCACGATGCTTTTCAGCTCGCTGGGGCTCAGAATTGGCCAACCCTGCTCATCGACACAGGTCAAGTCCACATTCACATTTCACCCAAGATGGCAGGATAGGTTGATTACGTCTTGGCCTGCATCCCCTTAAGAACATCCAACATCGCCGGAGAAACATCCGTGTGGTGATGGACGATCTTCCAGCTACCCGCCTCGCGGCGGTAGATGTTTGTAACGCGATGATCCAAGGTAACCTGTTGTTCAGCAAACTTAGCCTGCCCACGCTCAGAACCCAGTTCGTAGGCCAGATCTCCTATGACCTGAATCATCTGATCATCCAGTCTTATCTGTCCCTCTGATGCGATCTGGGCCACTTGCTGAAATGATTCTTGGACTTTGTCCCAACCGACCTGCCGTCCGCCAATCGGATGCATGGCCGTTACGACCTCACCGTGCGACCAGATGTCTGACAGTGGCCGGGCATCCCCATTGGCCATGTTATTCAACGCTGCGTAGAACTGTTCTGATGCTTTGCGCACTTCGTCTTCTGTGGACATAATCATTCTCCTTGAGTGATTAGTGGGCTACTAATTTAGCATACACTACCGGCCGTTTCGTGCTGAAGCAACTGGCCGTCAATGTCCGCTACGCGGAAATTCTTGCGTTGCCCTTGAAGGTCTCCTTTGGCCGGATGCTGACGGCCAGCCATTCTGATGGCCCGTTGCATGCTATCGTGAAAACATTGGCAGAAATTTGTTTCATCACAAGAGATACGTCAATGTCCGCATTTGGCCTCGTTACATTTCGCTTGTATGTCATCGGCGTTTGGCTAAGCTGAACAAATGACGTGACAAGAGGCTCTCTTCGGCGACCACCGGCAGCTTGTGGCCGATTTTTGTACGCGTTCAGCATCATGGCAGAAAGCGGCCATACGGCTTCGCGCGAAGCGGCGCAGCAAAACTGTCTCCCGATAACAAAGTTGACCTAAACCGCTGCGCGTTGAGGATTTCACTTTATGCGTCAACATCAAGGGCCGCGACAGGCGGCTCCTTTAAGCTGAAAGGAGAACGAAAATGGCATACGGGATCGTGCATTACTTCCCTGGTGGAACGAAGGAGCAGTACGAGGCGTCAATCGCGGCGGTGCATCCGAGCAGGGAGAGCCTGCCGAAAGGCCAGATCTTCCACGCGGCTGGTCCGTCGGCTGGCGGCTGGACGATCGTGGCTGTCCACGACTCCAAGGAGAGTTGGGAGCAGTTCCGCGACGGCATCCTGATGCCCCGAATGCAACAGGGCATCAAGGGCGGGTTGACCCCGCCACCACAAGAAACGGCGTTTGACGTCCACAACCTGCAGCCGTAACAGCCTATCCGGGATCGTTCTGCTTCGTTCGCAGCTTTCGATCGGAGCGCTGTGTGCCGACGGTGGCACAGTAAAGATTAACGGCCCGCTTCAGACTGACACCGGCCATTCAGGCGTCACGGGTGACTGGCAGCAAAGCAGCGTCGGACCTGCCCGCCAGGCCTTGGAAAACCAGCCGCTCGTTAAGAAATTTCCGTCAACGGCCGGTCTACCCACTTAAGCTCCCGTTCGTGCCAATGTAGGCGAAGAACGCATTTTGGATAGAACTGGTTCGCGTTCCATCGAAGCCCAGTGACCGCAACCAGTCTTGACCTGACGTAGAGCGCGGGACGCCCAATGTCTCTTGATGGCCGGCACGGGACATTTCGACCGCTCCGCCGTGCTCAAGCCGACTCGATCAACGCAGATGCTCAACCAGCGCATCTGCCACATCGTCCGGCGCTTCCCTCGGCGGAAAATGTCCGACACCGTTCATCAAAAGGCGTCTGTATCCCACCGTGAAATGCTGTTCCAGGTTTTCCGATGAGTTCGGTTCATCGCATTGATCCGCGGCGCCCTGTACCATCAGCGTCGGCGTTGCGATTCGATCGATTGTACGCAGCCGTTCTGCGAGCTCCGAATACGCCGGGTCCGATGGTTCGTCTTTCCGCCAGCGTCTCCGATACCCATTGAGGGAAATTGGAACCCAATCGGGATTGTCAAAGGCCGACGCGGTCAACGTGAACTCCTCGTCATCGAACCAACCGGGCGGGGACCACGTGTCCCATTGAATCCGCGCAAAACCTTTCGCGTCGGCGCGGATTGCAGCAGGGCCGTCATCGAGCGCCATGAACCACTGGTACCAGAATTTTCTGGCTTGGGAAAATGCTGGAAGCTCGAACTTTCCGTAAGGCTGGAACGCCAGGGCCAGCGCTGCGATGCGACGAACGCGGTGCGGAAAGAGTGCAGCGAGCGTGTACGCGGCGCGGGCGCCCCAGTCGTGGCCGACGACGTCGAACCGGTCGAGGCCGATTGCATCGGCGAGATCGATGGCGTCCTGTGCGAGAGCCACACCCGATCCGTCGCGCACGGCATCTGCTCGCAGAAAGCGGGTATCGCCCGTGCCGCGAAGCTCAGGGATGACGGTTCGAAAGCCCGCGCAAGTCAGCCGGCTGGCGACGCCCTTCCAAGCTCTTGCCGAATCGGGCCACCCATGTAACAGGATGACTGACGGACCGTCGACAGGCCCGGTATCGAAAAACGAGATGTCGAGCGTCTGTGTCTTTGCGTGGCGTTTCTCATTGTTCATGTTCGACCCCAACTGAGATCTAAAAGAGCAGTATACCGAAAGCAGGACATGGAGCGCCACAAATGGCTGCTGTTGGCCGGCTGATTTAAGCCAGTCATTTTCTTCACTGCAAGGTGGTAGCGCACGCCAGCACTGCACAACAAGAAATCAATCGCGAAATAATCGCATCGTAAGTTCGACTGCTTGCTTGACTGTCGAACTTGTGGTGGCAGTTTGAAATGCGAATTGGTGGCTATTTTGAAATGCGAAACGCTGGCAACTTTCGTATGCGAAAGGGTGGCAAGGTCGATGCGAATATGCGATGAGGCTGGAAGCGGACGTACGACGATACATACGCGACCTTCCGCTTTTAGCCACATTTTGCCCGTCAGGCAGGCCTTGCTCTTGCAAGAATTTTGGTTGCATCATTTGCTTATGATTATTTGGCGTTTGCTGATTGGACGGATTGCGAGTCATGTGTATGGAAATGCCCTTGCTGACGCAATGTTGCCAGCGTCTTGGTGTAACTTTGCATGTAACCTTTGCCGAGTAACACTACGCCAGCGATTAAACCGTCACAGACATAGTGGCTGTTGATCTCGATAACACCTGCCTCAAAAAATTTACCGGAACCGCCGACAATGTCTCGAATGCGGTCGGTCAAACCTAGGACGCCAAAGGCAACTGAACTATCCGCCTGAATGAATATCGAGTAAGAGCGGGTGTCCCGCAGATAGACCCAGGAACCGATCTTGAGTGTCTTGACGGCACCAAGCATATTTGTATCGTAGCCATCGGTCTGCCTAGCATGCGCAATATACCGCTCCATCAATGATGGTTCCGCCATCAGTTTCTTGCGTGCCCTTTGCATTTTTTCGAGCAATGTGACTTCCAAATCTAATCCATGCGTGTCGACATCTATGGCAAGAAGGAATCGTTTGTAGGTCTCAATAAACCGCGTTGCAATATCGTGATCAAGAATCATGGGCATGAGATTGGTAGCTGTGTCACAGGCCGCTATTTTAATTGATCAAGGAGCTATCCAAATATCTCAATCCGTTTCGTCAGCCAATGTATTTGATGGATCAAGTCGACGAGGATATCAGCGCGAATGACTGTAATCGAGAACTTTCTCGACTGGCTGGTTGTGGCCGAACTGCGTCATTTGCGAAGGTCCGAGTTCGACCCTTTAGAAGCATTCAGGAATTTCAAACGACCGTCTGCTTAATACCGTATTGCGGACGCTGGCAACACCTGAGGTACATCATCAGCTTGGGAAAATGCCGCAGGACTGCGCTCTTCCAGCGAACGGTAGCTGAACATGGCGTGTTGGGTGACCTCGGATTTGCGAATGGATTTAACAGATAAATTGCTTTGACTACACAAAGTATACCCGCGCCCATCTATTGACAGGCCCGGGGGATCTTTCAACAGCCTGTTAAGTTGACAATACCCTCACACGTGCTGGCATTAAGTTCAGATCAGTAACTCCAGCGAGTCGAAGAGTAAGCGATCGTCGCTACTTGCAGACCGAAAATGACGACGGATTACATATATTAGGCAATCAATAAAGCACTGTGCAGCACTACTGAGTGTGTTATCGCGACGGGTGATAATACCAAGCCTTGCCAGTTGAAATTGCTCTTTTAGCGGTAGCACGACCATGCGTTCGCGGAGCGGCAAAGTGACAAGCAGTGGACCGGGATAAAAACCGATCATCCCAGCTTGTTCTACCAAAGTTTGCAAAAGTCCGAGAGAGTGCGCACGTATGATCCGGTTCTCGTCGATGTATGCGCCATGTTGCCAGAACAGGTTATCCATGAAGGCTTCACGACCATCTGTCGCATAATTTACTACCCAGTCATGCTCAAGCAGACCATGAATTGAGCTACAGCTCTGAAGCGGGTGACCGCTCCGGACTGCTACCCACGACCGATAGCTGAGTAGCACTTGACTAGAAAATTCTTGTGCCATCACGTCATTCAAATGTTGGCTGATCGCGAAGTCCATGTCGCCGTGACGCAAACGCGATTGTGAGACGCCCATCAGACCCTCGAAGATTTCTAATTGGACGTCTGGCATCTGTTGGCGAAAGCGCGTCACGACTTCTGGTAAAAAAGCCAGTATGACCCATGGTGTAATGCCAATGCTTAACTGGACTTTCCCTTGTCCGCGAAATTGCGCCAGCTCCGTTTGTGCACGGTTTAACTGACCGACGATGAGCCGGGCGTGGGTCAGGAGTGCCTTGCCGTATTCGGTAAAGCTAATACCACTGGCATTGCGCAATGCCAGCGGTAGCTGTTGTTCGGTTTCCAGTTCACGCAAGGCTTTAGTAACAGCGGCCTGCGATATTCCAAGAATGCGTGCTGCAGCTCGGATGCTGCCGGTCTCTGCGATCACGACTAATGCTTGTAGCTGATGTAATTTCATGAATATCCTAGGAGACAACTGCCAGTTGTCAGCATAACAAAATGGTGTCTACCTACTTATAGGCAGGCAAGTTACGATCATCAAAAGACGGATTGTACCGTTTGAATACAGTCAAGCTGATGGTCCAGGGACCGACAGCAAACTGGATTCGTGGCTTGCTATTGGAGTTCGGTTTGATCATCTGCTATCCATCTCATCTATCTGGCAGCCAGCAGCAGCGTGTCGCCGTTGCAAGTGCGCTGGCGATGGACCCGAACTGATGCAGCTTGACGAGCCGATCTCGGCTCTCAATCCGGAATTGCTAACAGATATATGCGCGCCATGTAAGCGCTGGAAAAGTGGGATGCACGACAATCGTCATGACCAATGAGATGGGGTTTGCGTGCGGAGTCTCAAATAACGCTATTTCTTGCACCAAGCAAAAATTGAAGAACATCGTGATCCGAATATGGTGGCTAAAAATAAAAAACAGTACCCGTTTCTAGCAATTCCTTTCTGGTTCATTAGAGTAAATTCAACGACAACAAACGAGAGCTTATCTTGAAACTGATCGATTCCATTCTCCAGTTCCACACCGAGTTACAGCAAATCCGGCGCGATATTCATGCGCATCCAGAACTCTGCTACGAAGAAAACCGCACCTCCGATATCATTGCGCAAAAGTTGTCTGATTGGGGTATCCCAGTGTTACGCGGTTTGGGCGTGACTGGCGTAGTCGGTATCGTCAAGAATGGTTGTAGCGATCGCGCGATCGGCTTGCGCGCCGACATGGATGCATTGCCGATGCAGGAGCTGAACAACTTCCATTACACGTCCAAGCATGAAGGCAAGATGCACGCTTGCGGCCATGACGGTCATACTGCGATGCTATTGGGCGCTGCCTGTTATTTGGCTAAACACCGTAATTTTGATGGCACTGTGTACCTGATTTTCCAGCCGGCGGAAGAGGGTGGCGCTGGCGCGAAACGGATGATTGATGATGCCTTGTTTGAGCAATGTCCGATGGAGGCTGTATTCGGCATGCACAACTTTCCAGGGATGGCAGTTGGCGCCTTTGGCGTGACACCAGGACCAATGCTGGCGTCTCTCAACGAATTTAAAGTGACAATCAAAGGCAAAGGTGGTCATGCTGCACAGCCCCATAAAGCGATCGATCCCATCATGATCGCTGTGCAGATTGCACAAAGCTGGCAAACCATCATCACGCTTAACAAAAGCCCGCTCGACCTGGGCGTGCTTTCGATCTCGCAAATTCATGCCGGTAGCGCGGTCAATGTGATTCCGGATGAGGCGACACTGATTGGTACAGTACGCACCTTCAGCATCGACGTACTGAACTTGATCGAACAACGCATGCGCGACATCGCACAGCACACAGCTTCCGCGTTTGATGCGCAGTTGGAATTCCAGTTCCGCCGGAATTACCCAGTGCTCGTGAACCATGCGAAAGAAACCGCGTTTGCGATCGACGTGATGCGCGCGATTGTTGGTACAGATCAGGTCGATATACAAATGGAGCCTTGCCTAGCTTCCGAGGATTTCGCTTTCATGCTACTCGAAAAGCCAGGCTGCTATGTTCACATCGGCAATGGAGGCGGTGAACACCGCGACTCAGGACATCATTTAGGGCCATGCAATCTGCACAATCCAAGCTATGACTTCAATGATGACTTGTTGCCGATCGGTGCGACTTACTGGGTACGGTTGGCCGAGACTTACCTAAATAAGGCATAAACGCATCTGTGTTTTAGCTGTGTTGTAAAGAGTGCGTTGAATAAAGTTGACTTCTATTCAAGCCTTGATTGGAGGATTTTCAATCTCAATTTTTGTATTAAATAAAAAATAAATCATGAAAAAACAAGAAATAGTTTTCATGCACAAATCAAGTTTTTAGATTGTTATGAAGCATACCAAAGCGACGCTAAGTCAGGTGAATCGGCAATGATAGAAGGTCACTTTATTCCAATTGAAAAGCGAAGCGGAAAGCCGACGCACAAGAAAAAGCGATTGTTGATGGGGTCTTGTATCTGCTGAAAGTGGCTGCGGTTGGCGGATGTCACCGAAGAATTTTCCGCCATGGAAAGCCGAGCATGGCCACTTCTGTCCGCTGGAATAGGTAATTTTCGCCGGCTCGGAAAAGAAGTGGAAATCCTAAGTGTAATCGCCGAAAACATCATCAGCATCGCCATGCTTAGGTCGGTGCTTTACAAACTCAGGTGAATTGATTGCAAGACATCTTCTGTTTTTTACCCGCCGTGGCGGCTCCACGGATCATCGTTCTGCAATAGCCATAACTGCTGGTCGTAGTTAAAATATAAAACCAGAAATTCATATCGAACTTATAAAAATCAGGAGACAGGATGCACCCAACTCAATGCAGGTTCAAAAAAATGCAACTCGCTATCGCCCTTGGCGGAGCGATGGCTATTCCGGCAATGGCACAAACCTCAGTCTCGGTTGCCGGTGTGATCGACACTTATGTCGGTTCGTTGAAATACAGCGGCGATTCCGGACGTACCAGCGTCGTTAACAGCAGCGGAATGACAACCTCGTGGATCGGCTTCAAGGGTTCTGAAGATCTAGGAAATGGACTCAATGCCAACTTCAAGCTGACCTCGTTCTTCCGCTCCGACACTGGTGCTTCCGGTCGTTTCAATGAAGGCGAAACGCTGTTCTCGCGCGATGCTAACGTCGGCCTGTCCGGCAGCTTTGGTGCCGTATCACTAGGGCGCGATCTGGCACCGAACTTCCTGCCATCGACTCTGTTCAATCCGTTCGGTGGCTCATTCAAGCTATCGCCATTGATGTTGCACATGGATGTCCCTAGGTTCAATGCATCCGGCTGGACTAACTCGGTTGCGGGCGATACCGGTTGGAGCAATGAGATCATTTATACAACACCTAACTTTGCTGGTCTGAAGGCCAACCTGCATTACCAGTTTGGCGAGGTGGCCGGCAATACCGGAAAAAATAATGTCGGTGCTAACCTGTTGTACTTCCACGGCCCGCTGGGGTTGACCGCTTACTACCAACGGGTTCAAGTCAACAATCCTTTGGAAGTTTCACCGAACAACGTACAACCGACAACCAACATTCCACTACCAAGCGGCATGATGGCAGCGCGCCAGTCAGCATGGTTTGTCGGTGGCAGCTATGACCTGACAATCGCGAAGCTGTTTGCAACTTACGACCAGACGTCGCACGACATTGACCTGAAGGACCAGACAGTCCAGCTAGGAGCCAGCATCCCGGTCGGCGCTGGCGCGATTCTGGCGTCGTGGGCCAATACCAAGCGTGAAGGTGCTGCCATCGGTGCTTCACTCAAGCGCAATACGGCGTCGCTGGGTTATGACTACAATGTGTCGAAGCGCACCGACCTGTATGCGGTCTATATGTACGACAAGATCACAGATCAAACCGTCGGCAACAGTATGGCACTTGGTATCCGTCATCGCTTCTGATCGAAATTTTCTCAGTAGTTGGTGCAGAACTTGCGTTAAAAATTGTAGATGCAAGCTGTTAATGAACCGTCATTTTTGGAGATGGAATTATGATCAATCGTCGCGGTTTTCTTAAGCTTTCCGCACTTGCAGCACCTGGCGCACTGTCATTCGGTGATGTGTTTGCGCAATCGGATGTCATTCAATTTGGCTGCCCGGTGCCGATGTCCGGCCCGTTTGCTGCCAACGGAAAATTTGCAGACATGGGCATGAAGCTGATGCTGCAGAAATACGGAAAAGTGCTAGGTAGAAATCTCAGCTACACCGCGATCGATACCGAAGGGAAACCGGCAACCGCGGTACGAAAAATGCAAGAGGCTATAGAAAAGGGAACGCACTTTTTTGCTGGCGGTAGCCTGTCGTCGGAAGCGCTGGCCATGGGCAAGGAAGCGGAAAAGGCCAACAGCATTTTCATCACTTATGCAGGCGCGGACGAGATCACGGGCACCGAATGCAATCGCGCCACTTTCCGCTGGTCGGCCCCCACTTTCGGCGCGATCGGACAAACCGTGCGTCCTTTGCTCGATAAACTGCCGAATGCGAAACGCTGGTACACGATCACACCGCAATATGTGTTCGGCGACGGCTTGCTCAGCGCCGCCAAGGCGGTCTTCAAGGAAAAGGGCATTGAGCACGTCGGCAACAGTTATCACTCGCTCGCCGAAAAGGAATTCAGCGGCTATCTGACCAATGCGATGGCAGCCAAACCCGATGTATTGCTGCTGTTGAATTTCGGTTCGCAGTCGTCCGACACCTTGCGCCAGGCGGTCAGCTTCGGCATGAAAAACCATATGACGATATTGATGGCCTGGGCCTCCGGCCTGGAACAGTTTGAAACGCTAGGCGCGGACATTTGCGACGGCGTGTATTTCGGCGCGCAATACTGGCATGCGATCGATTCGCCGTTCAACAAGGAATTCGTGAAGTTTGTCAATTCCAGCCTGACGATCGATCCCAATTACAGTCTTGCCAGTTCTTCCATCTGTACCAAGATCCTGCTGGACGCGATCATCAAGGCCAACAGCACTGACCCGAAAGCCGTGATCGCAGCGATGGAAGGAATGAAATACGAAGGTCTGACCGGCACCGAAGAAATCCGCAAGGGCGATCATCAAGTGCTCAAAAATTACTACCTGCTCAAAGGCAAGGCGAAATCGAAAATGCGCAGCAAGAACGATTACGCGGACATCGTTTCGTTCGGCAAGTCGTTCCTGCCGCTGGACAAAACCATGTGCAAGATCGCTTGAGCGAAGTATCGGCGATGATTTGGAGCATCGCCGCTGTCTGTCAAATCACGGGTACTGAGATGTCATGAATATATATCTGCTGCAAGTCGCAAACGGCGTAGGGATCGGCATGTTGTATTTCCTGCTTGCAGTAGGATTGAGCATCGTGTTCGGCTTGCTGCGCTTCGTCAATTTTTCGCATGGCGCATTTTTCCTGCTCGGCGCCTATTTCAGTTTTCAGCTTGGAGAGATGGGACTGAACTTCTGGTGGTCGCTGCTGGTCGCGCCGTTGGCGGTCGGGGCGTTTGCATGGCTGATAGAAAAATTCGTGCTGCGACATATCTATGCGTTGCCGCATCACTTTCATATTTTGTTTACGGTCGGGCTTGCGCTGGTATTGCAAGAAGCGGTGATCTCTTATTGGGGACCGTTGGGCAACAATATTTCACCACCCGATTCGTTGCAAGGTGTGGTGATGATGGGCAATTTCGTTTTTCCGAAATATCGTCTCTTCGTCATCGCGTTCACCGCCGTGATGGCCCTGCTGTTGTGGTGGGTGCTGGAAGGAACCCGGCTGGGCGCTATCGTGCGCGCCGGCAGCGAGTCGACGGAAATGGTGTCGCTGCTGGGCCTGAATATCAACCGTATATTTAGCCTGGTGTTTGCGCTCGGGGCGCTCACAGCTGGCCTGGCCGGCGCGCTGGCGGCGCCGATCCGCGGCGTCGAACCTTTCATGGGCATCGAAGCGCTTGGTATCGCTTTCGTCGTCGTGGTCATCGGCGGCCTCGGCAGTTTCTTCGGTGCGCTGGCGGGCGGCATACTGGTCGGCATCGTGCAAAGTCTGATGAGCACGATCTGGTCCGAGGGTGCTCATCTGATGATTTATATCGCGATGGCGGCAGTCATGCTGCTACGCCCTAACGGCCTGTTCGGCCGGGCCAGCTGAGGAGAATGGCAATGAACAACTTCATGCATTTTCGCTACACGCTGCTGGTCACCGCGACGGTACTGATCCTGCCGCTGACAGTCAGCTCGGGTACGCTGGCGACCGAAGTGCTGATCTTTGCGCTGGCGGCGCTGGGCTGCAATCTGCTGCTCGGCTACACCGGCCTGATGTCATTCGGGCAGGGTATCTTCCTGGGCGTCGGCAGTTATGCAACCGGCCTGTCGCTGCTGCATCTGCATGTGCCTTTGCTGCCGTCGCTGCTGATCGCGATGATTATCGGCGCACTGGCGGCATTGCTGGTCGGATGGTTTTCGATTCGCCAGCGCGGCACATACTTCGTCATGCTGACGCTGGCGTTCGCGCAAATGTTTTACTTCCTCGCGTACACGATGAAGGACATTACCGGCGGCGACAATGGCTTGCTCAATATCCCGCGCCCGAACCTGTCTCTGTTCGGCACAACCTTATTGGCGACTGCAACGCCGTGGCAGTACTACAGCTTTGTCGCGATCGTTTTTGTGCTGGTATTCTGGCTATTGCAGCGCATCGTCGATTCGGTGCTGGGCCGCACCTTGCTGGCGATACGCGACAATGAAACGCGGGCGGCGGCGGTCGGTTATGACATTTCGCTGTTCAAGCTGGCGGCCTTTGTTATCTCCGGCGCCGTCACCGGGCTGGCGGGTGGGCTGCATGCGATGATGACCGGCCTTGCGCCATTGTCCAATATCGAATACCACGCCAGCGAATCGATTCTGATCATGACCGTCGTCGGCGGCACCGGCAATCTGTTCGCGTCGGTGCTGGGCGCCGCATTCTATGTGCTGATCGGCAACTGGCTGTCGACCTTGTGGCCACGCTGGCTGATGTTGCTCGGATTGCTGTTGATAGCAGTAAGCCTGTACATGCACAAAGGTCTGTACGGTGTCGCGCAGTCGCTGTTGCAACGTCTGAAGGCGCCGTGCGGCGCTTACCCCGGTGCCGATGCCGCCGATAACGTGAACAGCCGCGCCACTAAGGAGAAACATTCATGACGACCCCGATCCTGAAAGCAGTGAACGTGACCAAACGCTATGGCAAGTTTACCGCGGTCAACAACATCACACTGGACATCATGCCTGGCATCGTGCATTCGGTGATCGGGCCTAACGGCGCCGGCAAGACCACGCTGTTTCACACACTGACCGGCACCACTCCGATCACCGCAGGTAGCATCCTGGTCGAAGGCGAAGAAGTCGCGCACTTGCCCGGCTACAAGCGCGTGCGCAAAGGCTTGGCGCGCTCGTTCCAGGTCACCAGCTTGTTCCCGAATCTGAGCGTACGGGAAAATCTGCGGCTAGCGGCACAAGGCCGAAGGCCGGCGCAAGCTCTCAATCCGTGGCGGCGCGCAGAGTCGCTAACGGCGGCTTGCGAGATTGCCGACGACTTGCTTGGGCAACTGAATTTGCATGGTGTCGCGCAGCGCGCGTCGGCCGAACTATCGCACGGTCAGCAACGCCGCCTGGAAGTCGGTATGGCGATGGCGGGCCAGCCGAAAGTCATTTTCCTCGATGAGCCGACCTCCGGCATGGGGATAGATGACATCGCTGAAATGAAGCTTCTAATCCACGGCCTGCGCGACAACTGTACGGTGCTGCTGATCGAGCACAACATGGATATCGTGATGGATATTTCCGACCAGATCACCGTGATGCAGCAGGGGCAGATACTGGCTCAGGGCAAGCCGGACGATATCCGTAACGATGAACGCGTGCGTCGCGCTTATCTGGGCAGCATGATCACCGGGGGGCGAGCATGATACTGAAAGTCGATGAAATCCACAGCTATTACGGCAAGAGCCATATCCTGCAAGGCGTGTCGGTCAGTGTTTCAGAGGGCGAAGTGGTGACGCTGCTTGGTCGCAATGGCGCCGGCAAAACCACCACGCTCAAAAGCATCGTCGGCGTCGTGCGGCCGCATCAAGGCAAGGTTGTTTTTCAGGGCGACAATGTGGTCGGCCTGCCGGCTTACCAAATCGCGTCGCGCGGCGTTTGTCTGGTGCCGGAACATCGCGGCATTTTCAAGTTGCTGACCGTCGAAGAAAATCTGACGATGGCGGCGCGGCGCGATTCCGCGTGGGGACTGAAAGATGTGTACAAAATCTTCCCGCGCCTGCAGGAAAGGCGCAAGAATGGCGGCGGCCAGTTGTCCGGCGGCGAACAGCAAATGTTGGCGATAGGACGCGCATTGATGACGCATCCGAAAGTGATGATGCTCGATGAACCGGTCGAAGGTCTGGCACCGGTGATTGTCGATGAAATCGTCGCGCAATTGAAACTGATCAAGGCGACCGGCATGTCCATCATCCTGGTGGAACAAAATCTGGAGGTTTGTACGCAACTTGCAGACCGTCATTACATCATTGAACAGGGCCGCGTCGTGTATGCCGCAAGTAATGCCGAATTTCTGGCTGACGATGGTGCGAAAGATCGTTATCTTGGCGTGAATATTGTTGCATGAATGCAGCACTAGGGCCCCTCAGGTGTTGCCAGCGTCCGCAATACGGTATTAAGCAGACGGTCGTTTGAAATTCCTGAATGCCTATTGTTGGCCGATTCCGGTCCTTCATGTATGTTCAGATTCCGGCCGCATCCGACACCGCATCTGCCAGCAAGCCGTTGGTCGTCTTTTTACACTCAACATCCATGCTGCTTGCGCCCATCCGCTAACAAAACATGAACGCCAGCATCGCCGCATCATCCTCAAGCATCACCAGCAATGTCACACTCCAGAAAAGCAGATGGGTTTGCAGGATGCCTGCAAGGCGCTTAACACCCATATCCATCCAAATATGAGTGCGACACAAGAAACGCCACTCACCCCGGAGCGGGGGCATCCGTAAGTTCAAAGCTGACCAAACGACTGCATCTGTAGTTGCAACGCCTCGGGCCACCAGCGGCTGAACAGGTGCACATCCACGCCGTGGGGGATGTACCACTTGCGCATGGCCCCGTCCCATCTTGCGCCTAGGCGCTTGACACTATCCTTCTCGGCAAACGGCACGTCCAGGAACAATATGGATTCCGCATTCCCGTGCACCACTGGATTAACGGCTTTACGTGCCGGCGTCGCGGGCCGGCTCGAAACGGCGCGTCCGTGGATGATGGCCTGTGCCGTAACGACCCGCTCCGTGCCATCAGCGAGCGTCTCCACCGCGCGCGCACCATCAATGGTGTCGGTAGTCGTTATATATGGCGGGTCAAATGGTGGTGCTTTATTCATCATCATATTCTTAAAAATCTCGGTCACGCGATCAGCATACCTCACTCGTCCCGGACGACCGATGGGAACGGCCGCATGATCAACTTGCACCAGCGAGAGCAGCAGTAACGGCATCCGCCAGGCCGGCACCTTCAAGACCAGGGTCGCACGATATTCGGCGCACATAGGCCGGCTAAAACGAGCTAGGCGCAGCGCTCGGCGATGGTTGAAGGACATGGCCGCCGTCTGCAGTAGCGCCTTGGCACGGCGCTACCGCATATCCCGCGCCTCCATTCTGACCACGGTTAAGCCTAGGGCAACCGATGTTTCGCGAGGTAAAACCTGATGGGGAACCATCTTTGCAGCATCGTCCGCGTCGCGGCGGCTAAGCAGTCCGTTACTCAGGCCAGCTTACATCCAGCACGCGAACGAAGATGCGCCGCCGCTCGGTCGGATCGAGTTGCGCTTCGAGACGTGTTCGGAGTTCTTCGGCTGAACGCGGCTGTTTTCCGCCGTCAGGAGGGCGCGGCATACCCATGCCGCCAAACCAAAGTACAAGATAAATGCCGAACCCGTGGGCACCCGGCGCGATGGCGTACTGATTAATAAGTTGCTTGCTCGGCGCGGTCCATAAGGATGAATTGCTATCGCGTTTGATTTCGATAGGTAGCTCGAATTCGGTGTGGTATGACAAGCGTAGGTCGGCGCGCTTGTCGTTGGAGTAATCACCTTCAGGCTGGCAATCAACATCAAGCTGGTTGAGACGTGTTCGCAGACGGAGGAGCAGCGCATCGCGACAAACATTTTCTTCGCGCTGGGTGGTCGGCTTCTTGTTCTCGATGTTCCAGAAGGCGCGGAAGCCGTCGTCATTATCTTGTCGGATTTCTCGGCCAATGTCGTCCAGATGAATCAGAGTAAGGGCTGCAAGGTCGGCGACGTCGGCAGGTGCTTTGCCGGCGAGTACCTGTGCAACCTGACGCGGCGTCAAAAATCGGAATTCATTCTCGCGTTGACGAAGTATCTGCTGATGTCGTGCGTTTTCGAGTGCGAATTTTAGCTTGGTCAGTGAGTGAAGGCCGAGTAAGCGGCTGATTTCCAACGCCGCATCCGTCGTCGCCATCGCGCCGAGGCGGACAATCAGGGCGCGGACGTGATCACCGCGTTGCATAGTATCTGTGACCCATCCGGCACCATGAGTCCACCCGGTTTCCGCATGCGGCGCAAGCAACTCGATCAGCTTGCCAAGTGTGTGGGCCGAAAGCGCATAGTCATTATTGCTATCGGTAAAACGTCCACCAAGGAAAACAGAAAGGTGATTGATGCGACTCGGCGATTTTCCCACATAACGCCAGAGCGCGGCCTCGTTGTTCGCAGGGTCTAACAAGGTGGCGGCCGCATGCCAGTAGACCTTTTGGGCCTCATCCATGCCCTTTGTTGCAATTTTCTTCTTGGCGAGGATACGGGGGTTTTCTGGCGTATAGCTTAAGGCTGCCTTGAGCAGACATTCCAAATGATTCAATTGCCCAGCTCGCGCACTTTTCGGAAAACTCTCCAGCAGGCGTGGCGCAACAATAGTGGCAACGGCACGGTATTCAGGGTCGCGACTAAGCGGATAGATGCTGTCGACAAAATCCTGACCGGCGTTTAGGGATGCGCTTGCATAGGCGGATAGCACATCGGCAACCAGCGCAGGGCGTTGTTGTACCAGATACATGAACCACGCTGGCGTTTTATCCACACCATAGGTTAGACGGAAGGCGACCAGGCGACGCAGATTTTCTTCGGGAAGGTGGTCGACGTTTATACCACCGTCCTGCCATCGCAAGTCCATACCGAGAAGACAGGGCAAGCGAAATCGGTGCTGCATTTGTTTAACACTCAGGTCAACGATCTCGTCGACAGTCGGCAAGTCAGCACGTTCGGGGCAGAGCCGTAGTCCCGCGTCTGCTGCGGCATGCACTTCATTACCGTTTTCACAGAAATTGTCGAAGCGCTCGGCAATTGTTTCGCCGGGAGAATCGATGAAGTGGTTCATCCATACGTTTGCGAGTTGTTCCATGAGACCGACGGATGCATTACCAACGCGAACTGCGGGAAGGTACGGTCTTATCCCGGTGGTGCGCTGTCGTCTGGTCTCGTCGTACTGCTGTTTACGCGCCGTCGCCCTTGAGGCCTGTTTGGAACGCCAGTCGGGAATTTCGCAAACCAACAAGTCCGCCAGCCATTGTTGCCGTCCAGGGTTGGCGACGCCCCAAGCATCGATGATGTCGAGCGATAGGCCGGTAGCGCCCTGCTGATACATGAGAGTATTGACCGCTTTGGACAGGTGTATCTGGGCGAGCGCCTCATTGACCGTGAGCGACACTTGCCAAAGGTGCCAGAGGCCGATGTCATCGGGGACAGCCGCATGGTGCAGCCGTGCTTCCGCAACGTAAAGGTAAACTGCTGGATTTTCATGGCGTTCGCACTGTGCGAAGCAGAGTTTTAATATCGCCTTATACCGAGCTGGTCGCACTTCCAGCCATCCTGCAATCGTCTGCTGCTGGGTCTTTTCCCTTATCATGTGACCATGCTGGTCGATGCCGATACCCAGCCAGGCAAACAGTCGGTCGTCAGTGATCTGGTCGCCGTGAATAGTGACGCCGCGTGCCAATAATGTGTCGGCCATCGTATTGAGACGGCGTTCATAATGATCGTCGAAACAGAATTCGGGACGGTCGACGAGTCCGTCCAATAGCAACGGCAGGTGTTCGGGAGCGCACTGCAGTATTTCATGCGTCCAGAACCAGACGTAACTGCCCAGCAGATTGGGGGCCTTGGGCGTGTGCAGGTGACGCAGCAGCGTCTTCGCGTCAATATGGGCCGGGAACAGGTGACGAAGTAGGAGGCCAGCAAGTTCGTCGTCGTCATCGGACACGCGGCCATCGGTGATATCGCCAAGCAGCGCAAGTGCAGTCTGCGAGTTGGACCCCACTTTGAGCCAGACGTGAAGTGCATTTTTCCTGACAGACGTCCATCGAGTTTCGTCGCGGATGACAGCAAGCATGACCGGAACTAGTTCGGGCTGGACATCGCCTTGTTCGACGATGTCGAGAACACAGTCAACTAGTGCCTGATCGGCATCGCCGCGCACCGGTGAGTTCAGGATTGTCAGGAAGTCCTTGCAAAGTTCGGCATCGGCCAGTGCACCGAAGCGATGCTTTGTCGGCGCGTCCCAGCGAAACTCGGTGAAGCGTTCTGCCTCGCGGCGTAGTCCTGCAAGAATGTGTCGCTTGTCGGGCACCGGCATAGGTTTGACGTCACCATAGACGATCACCGTTAGCGGATCAGCCTCAATTAAGCGCGGGCGGGCGGCATGACAGCGCAGCGCAAGCCAGCCGTAAAGACCACGCAAACCGGCGACAGCGCGGCCATCCCGGCCAAGCAATAGGTTCAGCACACGTCCTAGAAGTAGACCTTCATCGATGCGCTGTGCCAGCCAGCGCGCAGCGAGGTATTCGGCTACGCTGCGATGACTTGGCGACACGCGCTCTTCACCTTCGGGGCGGAATAATTTGCTGCCGATGGCTTGCCATGCATCATCCAGGTCGGACAACGCGAGACTGTCGAGGGGCATGAGGCGCTTGCTCGCACTGGCCGAATCAAGCGCGATGCCAGTTTGGTCGGATAGAAGCAAGATTGCACAGAGCTGGCCGGCTGCATCCAACACTTTTGGGACAGAGCGAGATTTGGTGCGTGCAATGTCACGATGCCTTTTGTTGTGTTCCTCTGCGAGTTTTTCGCACGCCAGTTCGTAGGTGTCGTCTCGCGTGGTCGGCCACTGATCGTCACGGATTGCGCGGGCGAGCATTTCCAATGTCTGCGGATTGTCGAGCAAATCGGCGACGCCGTGCTGTTCAGCAGCCTCGACAAATGCGTGTGGATCGTCGATTTCAAGATTTTCACGCAAGATGACCAGAATGTCCTGGGAACTCAGTGCTTCGAGAATCAGCACCGCAATCTGCTTATCGGGCGACGCCACATCGAGTTCGCCGCGATCGGTTGATCCGTACCAGTCAGCGGATCGGCAGGAAATGCGAAATGGCGGGTATCCAACACGCCTTAACTGTTTGCGAATTTGATGGAGCGTGTTGTTAGCGCCGCCGCTCGCGCGGGTTTCGTCTAGGCCATCAAGAAATATTGTCTTTCCCGCCCAGTCAGGTTCTGGGTCATCTCCGATGAAGTCGTCAATGCGTAGAAACAGCCCGCCCGTCGCCGTTGCTTCCATTTCAAGCGCACTGGACTTCCCCGCACCGGGTTCGCCGAGTAGTACCCAGGCGGCATGCGTGCGAAAACTTTCCAAGTATTCGGGCTGGTTCTCGACCACAGCGCTGAGGGGATCGGGTGCCTTTCGGGCACGACGAGGGACGAGCGTCATTGTTTCACTTCAGCCGGTCTTCCGCCGGGCGCGATAGGAGTGCGGCAAGTGGAATGGCCCCTTTCGCGGATGACGACTTGACTCGTATCCTTGAATTTTTCAGAAAACACGTTTAACCCTTTTGGCGATCCATAGTTTGCGCCGCTTATTGCGTTGGTAGCTTAAATCCACTTTATCTGGGCTTTCACGAAAGCATTTTGCGTGGCATGCGTCGACTGCGATGTTGAAGAGGTGGGCGCCGAAAGCGCTTTTCCATCAAATTTTCGTATGACTGATCGTTGCAAGCGTCAACAAGTGCTAAAGCCGCACGGTCAGATTGCATCGCGGTAGGCCATCCGGCAATAAATAATCGATTCTTATCAACATGACGTCAAAATAAGCTGCGGTCATTACTCACATTGAAAAATGTCTTGCAACGCTACCAGTTGCGCTGGACATCGCTGGTTCACGAATGCGGGCCGACGCCACAATTTATAGATCACGCCCACTCTGCACACAATGATTCCGCTTGCCGCAACACCATCTGCACCGCCTCGTCCTGCTTTACTGGTGGGTACTTGTACTTTCGCAAGATGCGCTTGACCAGCAGCCGCAGCTTGGCCCGCACATTGTCCCGCACCGCCCAATCCACGCTGACATTGCGCCGCAAACTCTCGGCGAGTTCATGCGCGATTTTCTTCAGCGTCTCGTCGCCCAGTTCGCGCACCGAATCTTCATTGGTCGCAAGCGCGTCGTAGAAGGCCACCTCGTCTGCGTTTAAGCCAAGTTCGGCGCCCCAGTCGGCCGCCTCCTTGAATTTCTTTGCCATCGCGATCAGTTCTTCCATCACCTGCGCGGTTTCAATCGAGCGGTTCTGATAACGCGTGATGACGTTGGCGAGCAGTTCAGAAAATTTATTATTCTGCACCACGTTGGTCGCGAAGCGCGTTTTGATTTCGCCCTCCAGCAGCCGTTCCAGTAATTCGACTGCCAGATTGCGCTCGGGCAGGTTGCGCACTTCATTGAGGAAGTCGTCATCGAGAATGCCGATGTTCGGTTTATCCAGGCCCGCCGCATCGAAAATATCGACGACTTGGTCCGACACCAGCGCCGAGCCGATGATTTGCCGGATTGCCACCTCGCGCTCTTCATCGATCTTCTTCTTGCTGGTGATGTCTCGCTTGGTCAGCAGTACCTTCACCGCTTGCAAGAATGCCACTTCTTCGCGCACGGCCTTCGCTTCGTCGAGCGTACAGCAGAGCGTAAATGCTTTCGACATTGCCAACGCGATGTCGCCAAACCGCTTCTTGCCGTCTTTCAGCCCCAGCACATGGTTCGCGGTTTTCGCCAAGACGCCATGTCCGCCGGTGAGAAAGCCGCTGTAGTCATACCCGTGTAGCATGGCGCGCAGCACATCCAGCTTTTCTTCCAGCACTGCGTACGCCTCATTCGCGTCGACAGTCGGTCGGCCCCGTCCCTTGCTGGCCGTGTACTCCTTCAGCGCCTGTTTCAGCTCGCCGGCGATGCCAATGTAATCGACGACCAGACCGCCCTGCTTGTCGCGGAATACGCGGTTGACCCGCGCAATCGCCTGCATCAGGTTGTGGCCCTTCATCGGCTTGTCCACGTACAGCGTATGCACGCAGGGCGCGTCGAAACCGGTCAGCCACATGTCGCGCACGATGACCAGCCGTAGTGGATCGTCCGGGTCCTTGAAGCGCTTTTCCAGGCGTTTCTTGACCTGCTTCGAGTAGATATGGGGCCGCAACAGCGGCTTATCGCTTGCGGAACCCGTCATCACGATCTTGATTGCGCCTCTTTCTGGGTCGGCGTCGTGCCAGTCCGGTCGCAGCGCGATGATCGCGTTGTACAGGTGCGCGCAAATTTCGCGGCTCATTGCGACAATCATCGCCTTGCCAGTTTGCGCCTTGCTGCGCTCCTCAAAGTGCGCGACCAGGTCTGCCGCCACCTGTTTGATGCGCGGCTCCGCGCCGACCACCTTTTCCAGCGCTGCCCATCTGCTTTTAAGCAGCGCTTGCTGGTCGTCTTCCTCGTCTTCGGCCAGTTCGTCCACTTCGGCATCGATATCTGGCAACGACTCTTCTTTCAGGCCCAGCTTGGCTAGGCGTGACTCAAAATAAATCGCCACTGTCGCGCCATCGTCGCGCGCCTGCTGCATGTCGTAGATGTGGAGGTAGTCACCGAACACCGCGCGCGTATCGCGGTCTTCACTCGACACCGGCGTGCCGGTAAAGGCGACAAATGTGGCATTCGGCAGTGCATCGCGTAGATTCTGCGCGTAGCCGACCTGATAGCCCTTGGCGTCGCCCTTGAACTTCGCCTCGAAGCCGTACTGGGTGCGGTGCGCCTCATCGGCGATCACCACAATGTTGTGCCGGTCGGACAGCAGCGGAAAACTGTCTTCATCCTCGCCCGGCATGAATTTCTGGATCGTGGCGAACACGATGCCGCCCGATGGCCGGTTCGCCAGCTTCGCGCGCAAATCCTGCCGCGTTTCGGCTTGCACCGGCTGCTCGCGCAACAAGTCCTGCGATAGCGAGAACACACCGAACAACTGGCCGTCCAGATCGTTACGGTCGGTAATCACGACGATGGTCGGGTTCTCCATCGCCGCCTCACGCATCACGCGGGCGGCAAAACAGGTCATCGTGATGCTCTTGCCGGAGCCTTGCGCGTGCCACACCACGCCACCCTTCTGGCTGCCGCCTGGCCGCGATGCGGCAACCACCTGATTGGTCGCAGCACGCACCGCGTGGAACTGGTGATAGCCGGCGATCTTCTTGACCAGCGTGCCGTCGTCCTCGAACAGAACAAAGAAGCGCAGGAAGTCGAGCAGGTATGCCGGTGCCAGTACACCGCGCACCAGCGTTTCGAGTTCGTTGAACTGCCCCAGCGGGTCCAGCGTGACCCCGTCAATCGTGCGCCAGGCCATGTAACGCTCGGCATTGCTGGAGAGCGAACCCATCATCGCCTCAGTCCCATCCGAGATCACCAGCACTTCGTTGTACTGAAACACATCGGGGATTTGTTCCTTGTACGTCTCGATCTGGTCAAACGCTTTCCAGATATCGGCGTTCTGGTCGGCGGGGTTCTTCAGCTCCAACAGCACCAGCGGCAGACCGTTGATGAACAGGATGATGTCGGGGCGGCGGGTATATTTGGCACCCTTGATCGAGAACTGATTGATCGCCAGCCATTCGTTGGCAACGATATCGGCAAAGTCGATCAAGCGTACAAAATCACCTCGGGTCTCGCCATCTTTCTGATATTGGACCGGCACACCGTTGATCAGCAGGCGGTGGAACTGGCGATTGGCCGCCAGCAGCACTGGCGTATCCAGATTCAAGACCTGCTGCAACGCATCTTCACGGGCGACCGACGGCACCAGAGGATTGAGCCGATTGATCGCGTTGTGCAGTCGGTCGACTAAAACGACCTGGGTATAGTTGCTGCGCTCGGGGGAATTGCCATCAATGGCAATCTCGGGGCCATAGACGGAGGTGTAGCCGACATCGGCCAGCCAGGCGAGGGTTTCTTGTTCGAGTTGGTCTTCAGTCATGTTGTGGATTCAGCTTTTCTCAAGTTCCAACTCTATGCCAGTGGTGGCACCCAGATCAGTAATGTTTTTATCTTGTACGAACCGGGGCGATAATTTCCGCCCTGTTTGGTCACAGATGGTTCGCAGCACAACGCGTTCGAGCTGTCCGAAAGTCATTCAGTGGCCTCATCCATGCTGCGTCCGCAAATACCTGCCATTCGGTCGAAGTGACCGGCATCTACGTGTTTTATCAACCTCAATACATCCTCAAGGATTTCCGGCCCCTCGGCGAGTATGGAATGGTCATGCTCAGGTTCTGCCACCATGCTGTGATGTGAATAGCTGTGCGTGAACCTGATAATTCTTGCTTTCTTGGCATCATCAAATCCCTCGATGTCATCAATCTGCTGCTGGAGCCTGCCAGCCTTGTCGGGGCGTTTGAAGGACATAACGGCTTCAAGCAGCCGCCTCGCCACATTCGACATTCCATAAAAATCAGCCATGGTCTGTCCTTCCGCAGGGCGCGAAGCGTCCATTACGGTCTGGAATAGGTAGTGGTATTCCGACTCATGGTTTTGTAGGAGCGGGTCGAGTGCCGCTAGGTACGCGGTTCGATGTCCATCCGTGCTACGCGACTTAAGCATATAGAGCTGTGCATCGCGATCCTTCTTCTTCCGGTGTGTAAGCCAATTGCTCACCTGCCGGAAGAAGGTAAAATTGTGCGTAAGGACAAAGAGCTGACCGACATTTTTGAGTCGAGCCTTCATAAAACCAAACGCGCAATACAACGAGTTCGCATCCAGGCTTGAAACAGGGTCGTCGACAACCACGATACTAGCCTTGAGGTCAAAGCCTGTATCTTCGAGCGATTTCAAAAAGTAAATGAAGGAGACTGCTGTCCGTTCCCCCTCACTGAGATTCAAGGCCGGCACGCCATTCCTTGTGATGGTGTACCCCGTATCGTGCGCGATGAAACGCAGCTCGTCTCTGCCGAGATACGACGCCATGTCCCGGTTCAGGTCTTCTGCTGCCTTCAAATGATGGCGGATCGCAGCTTCTAGGGTTGCGATATTGGCCCGCATTGCGCGTGCAGTCGCTGTAACTTGGTCTATTTCCTTTTGCAGATGGGCGATTGCGCTCAGTTGGGCCTGATATTCGCCAAGAACCTTGTTAACTTCATCTATCTCCAGCGCGCCGCGAGCAGCCGCCTGCTCTTTCTCAAAATTGGCAGATAACTGATTGTGCTTATCAATCGTTCCGCACAAGCGCTCGAACGCATTCCGGCCTGCCAGCGCGCCGATTCCTGAGCCGACAGCCATCAGCACTTGGAAGAAAGTCTCCAACTTCCCCTGTGGGGTGCCATCATCGCTACCACCAATTAGGAAACGACGGAATTCAACGCGCCGAAAGGGCTGTTCTTTTTTCGCCTCCAATGCTGCACGTAGCGCATCCAGATAAGCGCCGACGACAAATGACTGGCTGCGTAGCGCCGTCTCTGCCTCTTCGTAATCGCTGATTAGGTGCGAATAGAGCAATCCCTTGTTGGGTACATTGATATTGCGCACGAAGTTTTGGGTGGCCGTCACGTCGGCGATCAGTGTCGCGACCTCGCTTTGGAATCGATTGAATTCGTCATTGAAGTGCGCCTCAAGTCGTTGTAGCCGTTCAGGCGGTAGTGGCTGCGTACAGAACTGGCAGTGGCTGTTTGAATGCTCTCCGCGATGCAGGAGTAGGCCTTGTCCCACCCAGTTTGCGATTGCTGGACTGCTTATCAAGTCGTCAATCGTGCTGGCAACGACCGAACGGTCGAGAACCTCTTGGACCCTGCTGGTCAGCGCGACAAAGTCAGGATAGTCAGCGATAGGTCGATTGACGGTGTCTTTTGCAATTCCTTCCTTGGTCACTAGATGCCGCTGCCGTTCCTCGGCGGTGAGCAGTGCAACGGGCGTACCAGAACATAAGTGGTCCGTAGTTTGCTTGAACCTTGCTGAGTTGTAGCTGTTGTATGGGCCGCCGCCGGTGGCAGTCAGCAGGTTTTTGATGGCCTTGGCTTGTACAGAACAAAATTCTTCGTGATCGCGCTCGCCGGCGCGCAGGCTCTCGTTCAACCGTGCCTTTTCTGTTTCGGCGTCAGCACACTGAACCTTCAGGCGTTCGATCTGCGATTGTTTCTCGGCGCTGTCTTCTCCCAGGAAATACACTGGGGGAAGGCTGCCGTTGGCCACCTCGAAAATCGAGCGGTTTAGGGTGTCACGATTGAATACCCGTACTTGCGGAAGTACTGCCGTGGGGATGTCGTTCTGCCCCACGGTTCGATCGCCGATGCGAAACTGCACCTCACCTTCGTCAACCGCCCGCTTCTCTTGCAGATGGCGGAACAGGTTCGAGAGCGTAGTTTTCCCCGCTCCGTTCCAGCCATAGATGAGGTTGAACCGGGCAAAGTCTGGCAAGGCTGCTTGCCACGCGAATTCTCTAAATATCCGGTGGCCCTTGATCTTTGACAGGCGAGTGACCAGCATCATGCTGCCTCTAGTGCAGTCTCGGCCTCGGGCATACGTAGCTGGCCGGAGATCAGTCGGGGGAGCATGGTGTCGCGGAGGGTGGCGAGAGTTTGAGTTTGTTCCAAGTTTGTTTTGATGCGATTCATCACAGGGCTTAAAACAGTTTCAAATGCTTGAATTACATTTTTGTCTGGGTAAATTACGAATACACCCCTCATCGTGTCCGTCGTGATGGTGTCGAATACTGAGCCGTGGCTCCGTTGCTTCAGTGATTCAACCAGGCGATAGGTACTGAAGTAAGTAAAGTAGGCATCATCCGCTTTACCTCGCAGACCGTAACAGGATTGATTCATAGCCATTTCTCGTCCGACCAATGCCAAGCGACCGACAGTGCCACGTGCGGAAATAATTGTGGTGCCTTCTGCCAGCAATTTGGTAGATGAATTATTGAGACCTTGTACAGAAATGTGCTTGGCTGTGTCGATAACAAATACATCAGTAGTGGCTGGAGCATCAACAACTGAGAACCACGGAATATCACCACCCCAGTATTCTGGTATTGATGTTTTCGGCGTGCCTCCACCTATTACTTTTACCGTATCAGTAAACGCGAGACGACTCCACCCCTTCGGCACCAAGCCCAATTCCGATTCCTCGAAGCTATCGGGGAAGAGCGCTGCGGCGGTGGGGTCCATGCCTTCCGGCTCGCGGCCTTGCTGTTTGGCCCGCACGGGGTCGAAGTCCACGAACCAGGATTTGAACAGGGCCTGGGCGATGGCTTCGAGGGTGGTGTTGGTTTCGCGTAGTAGTGCGATGCGGTCATCAAGGGCCGTTAAAACAGATGCCACCTGTTTTTGAATTGCCAGCGGCGGCATCTTAACTGGAGTTTTTTTAAGGATGCCAAGATTCGTATGCGGTACACCTGTTTGAATTGCAGAATTTCGTATGTACCGCAACTGATCCGGCGAGTTAAATAGGTAATAAAGAAAGTTAACGTCAGCCTTGCTAGGATCAACGGTGATCTTCATCTGGCTTTGCGATACTACGTAACGATCATGTCCATGATTAGGAACAATCGAGACCTGCCCAAGTGTTCCGCGCTGCGTAAACACCAGATCGTTTGGCCTTGCGATGTTTTGGCTTAGCTGTACAGTTTTTTCATTCGACACATAAACAAACGCGCCTCCAACCCACTTCTCGCCCATGTTTGCGCCACGGATAACCGGTACGCCTGTCTCCACATAATCCTTGGAAACAAGGTTCGATCCGAACGGTCCTCCAACAATCGCGTTCTTTTGTGGTGCGGCCAAATCAGCCAGTGTCAAGTCGTCAAAACTCATACCCCAGGCCTCCCAACTTCTGGCGTATCAGTTGATCCAGTTCCGCGCCTTTCGCCATTTGTTCACCCAGCATCTCGGTCAGCTTTTGCATCTTGTCGGCAAAGCCCTCGTCATCGTCTTCAACCGCTTCTGCGCCGACATAGCGGCCGGGGGTGAGGACGTGACCGTGTTCGGCGATTTCTGCCAGGGTGACGCTGCGGCAATAGCCTGCGACGTCGGCATATTCTTCGCCTGATGCATCCTCGCCGCGCCAAGCGGCAACGGTGTTGGCAATCTTCTCTATGACTTCATCGGTGAATTCGCATTGCACGCGGCTGATCATGCTGCCCAGCTTGCGAGCGTCGATGAACAGCACTTCGCCTTGTCGAGCGCGCTTTTCCTTGACCAGGAACCACAGGCAGGCAGGAATCTGGGTGTTGAAGAACAGTTGGCCGGGCAGCGCGATCATGACTTCGACCTTGTCGGCCTCGACCATCGCGCGGCGGATATCGCCCTCGCTGTTTTGGCTGGACGACATCGAGCCGTTGGCCAGCACGATACCGGCACGGCCTGCAGGCTTGAGGTGGTGCAGCATGTGTTGCAGCCAGGCATAGTTGGCGTTGCCTTGCGGCGGGGTGCCATAGACCCAGCGTGGGTCGCCTTCCAGGCTGCCATGCCACCAGTCGGAGATGTTGAACGGCGGATTGGCCAGCACAAAGTCGGCGCGCAGGTCGGGGTGCTGGTCGCGCACGAAAGTGTCGGCGGGTTCTTTGCCCAGATTGAAGTCGATGCCGCGAATGGCGAGGTTCATCGCCGCCAGCCGCCAAGTGGTGGGGTTGGCTTCCTGGCCGTAGATGGAGACGTCGCCCAACTTGCCGCCGTGGGCTTCGATGAATTTTTCGGATTGGACAAACATGCCGCCCGAGCCGCAGCAGGGGTCATACACCTGTCCATGATGCGGAGCGAGTACCGCGACCAGTGTCTTGACTATGCTGGCGGGCGTGTAGAACTGCCCGCCGCGCTTGCCTTCGGCACTTGCGAACTGGCCGAGGAAGTATTCATACACCTGGCCGAGCAGATCGCGGGCATGGTTTTTGGCCGTATCGCCCGATTCACCAAAGCCGATTTTGGAGACCAGGTCGACCAGTTCACCCAGTTTGCCGTCGGGCAATTGGACACGGGCGTAGCGTTTGTCGAGGATGCCTTTGAGCTTGGGGTTTTCAGTTTCAATCAGCGATAGCGCATCGTCGATGCGTTTGCCGATGTCGGCTTGTTTGGCTTGGGCGCGCAGGCTTTCCCAGCGGGCGGCTTCGGGCACCCAGAATACGTTGACTTCCTTATAGTAGTCGCGGTCTTCCAGTTCTTCGGCGAGCAGCGCGGCGTCGGCGTCATGCAGGAAGTAGTCGTCAGCAGCATCGGCAAAACGGCGCGTCAGCTCATCACGGCGGGTCTGGAAGGTGTCGGAAATGTACTTGACGAAGATGAGGCCGAGGACGATGTGCTTGTATTCGGCGGCGTCCATGTTGGCGCGCAGCTTGTCGGCAGTGGCCCAGAGTGTTTTCTTGATGTCTTCGATCATGCAGGGCAGGCAAATAGGATGGAGGAAATGAAGCCCCTATCTTATCCGATCCGATTGCCTTGCTGATAAGAAACGTCAGGAAGATTTGCCTGCCAATTCCAGCTTTTCCTTGATGGAATTGGACTAAGTTGTAATCCGGCAATAAAAATCAAAAGCGCCTGAAATTTAATAATATAAATGCAACTATTGGTCTATAGTCACTTGGCGGGAAGCTGCACGGAAAACCTGCCGAGCCGGTTTCGTTAACGTTGCTGCCAGCTCAAATTACTTGCTGATTGCTTTCATGGGGAGAATTTATGAAGCGTATATTTGTGCCGACTGCAGGCGCGCGGGATTGGCAGCGGCTGCTCGCAAAGCCAATGTTGCACTGGAAGAAGGGACGCTCAGCAATGACGACCGCAGCCTGCTGGGAAGCTATGCCCGGCCAGCTTCCCGTGGAAGTCAAAGCGATTCTGGACTCCTCGAACGAGGCCGAACTGACAGGCTTGCAGCTTCTTGCTGCCCTTCCTGAATGGGAAGTGCCATTACCGGGTGGCGCACGGTCGTCATTTACAGACGTCCTTGCCCTAGCCTCGAATAACGCAGGTTTGGTCGCTGTAGCGGTTGAGGCGAAAGTCGACGAAGCGTTTGGCCCGACCTTGCGCGAGAAACGTGCTGATCCTAGCGACGGTGTGCTGGGGCGGATTAGCTATCTGCATGAAGTACTGAGACGGGAATCGCCGCTCGATGACCAAATTCGCTACCAGTTACTGCACCGTACGGCGTCGGCACTGCTGACCGCAACCGACTTCCATGCGTCGGCGGCGGTCATGTTGGTCCACTCTTTTAGCCCGACTGCACGCTGGCGAGAAGACTTCGATGCTTTTTCTTCCGCTATGGGCGCGACACCATTATCGGATAACCTATCGGTTGTTCCGGGATTTGCGGGTCCAAAACTGTATCTGGCATGGTGCGCCGGCAACCAAGCATTTCTTGATGATGACCTTGGGTAGCGACGGATAGTCAATCAGCGGCGACGTAGCGACGGATAGTCAATCAGCGGCGACGTAGCGACGATCACCAACCGCGACAATAGTCGCTCGGCGGGCGTAGGCCGGACACGGCACTGATCACGGCTAAAGCATCGTTGGCTCGAATACGATAAAAAGACTAAGAAATATTTTTGCGGGTATCAGTGCGGGTATATGCGATTCGTAAAATTTGCAAACCAATTATCCATGCCTGTTTTGATGCCCTATTCAAGTCCACCTATCGCTCAGTGCCGGTGATGCACTCGGTGTCGTCGTCGTGGCCGTGGTCAGCAGCATGGCCTTTCGTCATCTTCTTGAACCGCCAGTCGCTCGTTGGCTGCCGTCCCGAAGCGTAGCTGTGGTCGCAGCCAAAGTCGCCTGCACGGTCTGCGTCGCGGATGGTGTAGCTGTAGGCTTGTCTTCTCCGATGGTCGTCTGGGTCGTGGCCGTGGTCTGAAAGGATGGCAGAACTGGATCACTCGGTTGCAGCCACCTTCGTGCGCAACCAGCCCCGACCTACGCTCCGATCTTGCACTCGCCAATCCTGCCTTCAATCTCTCCGACTGGTGGCACGGCAGCCTGGATCGCGACCCGCGCTGGGGGTAAGGCACACCGCTGCAAGGCAATGCCAATTACGCCTGGCTGCAACACATGCTGCACCACCTCAAACCGACAGGCCGCGCCGGGATCGTGCTGGCCAACGGCTCCGTTTCCTCCAGCCAGAACAGCGAAGGCGACATCCGCCGCGCGATGGGCGATGCCGCCCAGGTCAATGTCAAACCTACACAAAGCGGCGACAATTTGTGCAATTCGCCGAGCTGCCCGTAGTCGGCGCAAGATGGCCGCCGCGCTATTGGCAATTACTCAAGTTCATGCCAAATCATGTGTCCGTGCAGGACTGGAATCGCTAAATGCGCGAAAATAAGGTTTCTTTTTTCCGGGCAGAAATCTGATGAATTCTCGCACTTGGGTCAAACAGGCCGTTCGCATTATCGAAGCCGATTTCAACCGCTCGGCAGATACGCATTTATTTCCATTGCAACTGCCAGCATTTCCGGACATCCAGCTATATATCAAGGATGAATCCAGCCATCCGACCGGCAGCCTCAAGCACCGGCTCGCACGTTCGCTGTTTTTGTATGCGCTGTGCAATGGTTGGATTCAGCGTGGCAGCACGATTATCGAGGCCTCCAGCGGCTCGACTGCGGTGTCCGAGGCCTATTTCGCGCGCTTGCTGAATTTGCCATTCATTGCGGTCATGCCGCGTTCGACCTCGCCGGAAAAAATCGCCTGCATCGAATTTTACGGCGGGCGCTGCCATTTGATCGACGAAGCCAGCCAGGTCGCAGATGAATCGCACCGGCTGGCGCGCGAGACCGGTGGCCATTTCATGGATCAGTTCACTTACGCCGAGCGCGCGACCGACTGGCGCGGCAACAACAACATCGCCGAATCGATGTTTATGCAAATGCGCGACGAGCCGCACCCGATCCCGAGCTGGATCGTTTGCGGCGCCGGCACCGGCGGCACCTCGGCGACCCTGGGTCGCTACGTGCGCTACCAGCGCTATGACACGCAAATCTGCGTAGCCGACCCGGATTACTCGGTATTTTTCGATTACTACCTGAACGGTGACAGTACATTGACCGCCAGCCAAGGATCACGCATCGAAGGCATCGGCCGGCCGCGGGTAGAATCTTCGTTCGTGCGCGATGTGGTCGATGCGATGGTCAAAGTGCCGGACGGCTATTCGCTGGCCGCGCTGCAGTACCTGGAACAGGCGCTAGGGCGCAAATGCGGCGGCTCCACCGGCACGATTTTCTGCGCGGTATTGAGCCTCGCAGCGGAGATGCGCACGCGCGACGAGGCCGGCTCCATCGTCGCCATCCTGTGCGACGGGGGCGATCGCTATCTGCACAGCTATTACAACCGAGACTGGTTGAGCGCCAACGGATTCGAGATCGATGCACAGGCGGCGGAAATCGGCGCTATTGCATCGGACCCGTCCGCCCGCCAATGGCCGCTAACCATTAGTAGAAGACCTGCGTAATTGCGCATTTCAGAATGTGCCAGGTCCGATTGAGTGGATAGGTGCAAAGAAACGCCGTGGGATTTCTCGCGTGCTTTTGGAGTAATTGGAATCCTGTCGCTTATTTGTGCATTAGCGGGATCGCTTATCTGGGGTTATGGGGATCTGTGGCTGTGAACATAAGGCAATAGGACACGATGATGTGAGCTGTCCTTGCTCATGGCGGAAATAGGTCCAAGTCCCCCAGCAACTCAATAAATCGAGCGTCAAATCTCAATACGGAGACGACGTTAACTCGCCAGAGTATGCATCGACGTAGTACCCCGTCAACCCAGTCCAGTCGGACAGGTTGAAAACGGTATCGGAGTCCGCAAGTTTCTTGATCTCTACATTCATCATGGTCAACGGTTTCCCTGACGCACACACGGTTGGCGGATTTAACGGCCGGACGAAATAGACGGCGCTCTGCGTCGTTGTGGACGGATTCGTCACTCTTCGCGCAGTGAAGGCGGCGTTGGTGCCCTCGTTCCCTTGCACCAGCAAGGCAGTCTCAACATCCACGCCGATACCGCGCGCGGTGGCAGAACTGCTTGTTCCTGACGCGAGTATCCCTCCTGGACAACCGAAACTTGAGTTGGGAGCAACCAGCCGTGCAACAAACGCAATCAGTCGCCCCATTCGATCCCGGCTGTCAAGGTGGGCGTCGAGAACCGTGTTCGCCAAGGATGGCGGAGCTAAAAAACCTCCCGTCAGGCTCAACGGACTTGGATCCAGCGTCATGTATTTGTTGTAGGGGTTGGACAAGGCCTGAGTTGAGGTGACAGTTCCTTTGAGTGCGGCATAGTCGAACTGCCCCAGGACGGCCAGCCCTGCACTGGTACCGCCAATCGGCACGTTGTTTCTCATCAGAGCCTGAAGGGTCTGATCCAGCCTCGTTCCCTTCCAATAGTTGATGTAGTCGCTCTGATCGCCGCCCGCAATAAACACGGCATGGGCCTTGCTCACCACAGAATTGACAAATGCATCGTTCGCGGCTATGACGCTGGGAATCACGAGAGTTTCAACCGAAGTCAGCCCGAGGGATGCACCGCCGACCCATTGATCCGCGATGGTCGCTGACGTCGTTAGAGCCGCATCGCTGTAATAGATGTAAGGATCGTAGGCATCGGTGCCCGTGGCGCGGATCACGACGAAACGCCCTCCAGTTCCTGATTTGATGCCAGCTCTGGTGATCATCCAGCGAAACGCCTCGTCAACATCAGGACCACCGCCCATCAGCACGATCGACGAAGTAGACGGGGGTGTCGGTGTCGCTATCTGTGCCTGCGCGTTGCCCGTGACGAAATAGCTATAGGGCTTGCCTCCCGCGCTAGCGATGCCAAGCGCGGCCGTAAACACCAACCCCACCCCCCCACTCACCAAAATTCGTCTCGATAGCCAGCACGTCATCAGATTGGAAAAGAAGGATGTTTTCATGATCACAGGTCTCCACAAGAAACGGCGGTTGTTCAGATAGGTAATGGCGTTCTCTCACAAAAATTTGCAGCGGGCAGACACCAGCCGATGTCTGCCTCTGGCCGGATGCTGCCGGTCAACCATCAAATCGCTAAATCCTATAGTGGAAACATTGGCAAAAATTTATTAAATATCAAGAGATACAGCATTGGCAGCTCTTGGCCGATGCTGGTCATTCGTGAATTGCACGAAATTTCAGCCCAGCCTAGAGCAGATCGGAATGAATCCTTGGCGGTAACGGGTGACTAGCTCTCTGGCCGTGTGCTGGAGTTGTGCTCTGTCTATGGCCAAGGCATGCCGAATTCCGTGAGCGATTTCGTATACTTCAACTGTCGCGGGCGTGCCTGCCTCTTCCCAGGTGGCGGCGAAAGCAGCCTGCTTGGTGGGCCGCGTTGCCTGCGCTGGATGGTGGAGATTAATGCGCGGCAGGGCGAATGCCATGGCAACGATCCTGCCATGGAGGCTGCTTCCGAAATAGACGCGACTGTAGGCGATCAGGGCGCAAATGTCCCAGAGGTTCAGGGATCTGAATATCTTCACCGATGGAGCGTGCATGCGTGCTGCGGCGCGCTGGTAGCACAACAGATCGTCGTGCCACGGCGCTGCACCAGCGCGGAAAAATGCCACACCAAAGCCGCTTGAGATCGCAATCTGATCAAGCTGGGCAGCGATTTGCGTCAGTGTTTCATCATCGCCAAAGTCGGCACTGAACTGCACGGCAATATACCCTTGAGGGAACGCCCCAAGAATCTGCGCGATCTCGCTTTGCCTTGCGCGCTGGCGGATCTTCGTGCCGAACATGTCCGCCACCATCACGGCAGGATCGGGGATGAGCCGGGTCGTGACACCTGATGCGTCCAATAGCGCCTTTGTTTGCTTGTCTCGCACACTGACATCATCCGCTGCCTTGAGCTTCGCCAATACTTCGGCGCGCATCGCCGGTTCACATTCGTTGAGGTCCACGCCGCCGACAGCGTTGTAGAACACGTGGGCCGCATGGGGAAACAACTCTCGTGGCAGGGTATAGGGCGCCAGCGCGGCGCCTCCCAGCTTACTACGCGCCCATGCCAGCCTTTCTTGTGTCCGGCCATCGAGCCGTGCAACGGTTTCTTGCGCCTGATCCGGCGGCAACAACATCACCGCTGCCTCCCAGGCGTCGCAGGTAAGGAGTTCACCGCCCACGTGGATGATGTTTGCAGGGCGTTCGCCCCAGTGTGCGGCAAGTTGCGCTAGCGGGCTGACCTGATGCCCGCCATGAGATCGCAAATCACGCTCTGCCAGGCCGGCGAATAGCAATTCTTTACGTGCCAGCATGCCTGTGACGATGTGTGGGAACAAGAGGTCACCGAAGTTGTGGCGATCGAAAGCGCCAAACAGAACGGTGGGAACGCCTGTTGTTGCATCGTGTGTCACGGGATGAATCCTAAACGCTGCGTCTTGTGGCAGGATACTTGTCTGAAGTGTCGTGGCGCAGACAAATCCGACAGGCAGTGTCAGAACTCGCCCCTGAGCGGAAGATCGATCTCCGTCAAAGCAGATGCTCAACTAGGCAATGTAACGACACTTGAAAAAATGCGGCGCCGCCGGCCGGGCGTTTGCGTGGAGCGGGTGGTTAGAGCGTTTCTTGCACATAGTAGAGCTGCTTATGGCCACGCTCCATATAGCGCTGCGCAGTTGCCTCTGCCGAGCCAAATTCGGGGGAAATACCAGATAACAGTGCGGTTGCCGTTGTCGTCGAGCCGCCAAAGCGCCCAATGGGGAAGTCACAACAACGCCCTTGATAACAACCATCAGTGCGTCAAATTCTGCGCACCAACAGTCACAAGGACGCCGTCCAGCACTGAGTCGCACTCAGGTGCTGGAGTGGTGTAAGGCGCTCTCAGAGTACCGGACATCGAACGCCCGTCCTATTTCACATAGTCGTATAAAGGCTTGTCTTTGTCGACGACATGAACGGTAAAGAGCTTGAGCGACCCGTCTCCGATAACCTTGAAGCCGCCATGAGGTACGTCCCGAAGATTCAAGATGGGAGTTCCAGTTTCCAGCATCGAAGGCTCCTTCCCAGGAGCTTGAATCATCGCTCTGTAGAAGCTCTTCGGCGGTGTTTCATTGACAAATCAGTCGCACCAGCGCTTGAATCAAAGCTTGTAACCGATCTGCCGCAACAATGCCTTGCGCCACTGGATGTCGTCTTCGGCCTCGATATCTTTAGGTGGAAAGCCGTCCACTACTCCCAGGATTCCTCGGCCCTGCTCCGTCTCGGCGAGAATCACTTCGGTCGGGTTGGCCGTCGCGCAGAATATGCGGCATACCTCCGGCACCATCTTGACGGTGTTCAACACATTCAGCGGGTAGTAGCCGTCCCCGAGGAACACGATGAAACAATGGCCGGCAGCGATGCTCATGACATTCTTCCGGGCAAGGTCGATCAACGCGGGATCGGTGCCCGACCATCGCACCAGGCATTTGCCGGAGGCTTCGCAAAAGGCCAGTCCAAACTTTATGCCTGGCACGGTGGCCACCAACGCTTCGTGGATGTCTTCAACGGACTTGATGAAGTGCGTCTGGCCCAGAATGAAGTTGGTCGCTTCCGGCTTGTCGATTTTCACGGTGATGAGTTGCATGGCGAACGCTTCCTTAAACTTATCCGACTCCCCTGAGTGAACTCCTAAAGCAGATCAAACGCAATACTTAACGATCAAATTTTCTAGTCTAACTCTAGCAAAAAATATCGCGAGTTCACCGCAACATATCGTGCGTTCCATCATGCACCGGGCATTACGATTTACGATTCTGATGCAATTATCGCCATTCGCTGGAATAGCCAAATTTTGAATGTGATGGCAAAGCTCAATAGCATGGAGGATCTGCTCAAGGGCGAACCGTTGAACAGGGGATTATCATTTTGTGCGTGCGCTGGTACTTGCGCTACAAGCTGTAATATCGTGATCTGGTCGAAATGATGGCCGAACGAGGCTCGATGTGGCGCACACGACGATTCTGCGCTGGGTACAGCGCTTGGTCCCGGAGTTTGAGAAGCGCTGGAACCGATATGCCAGTAAAGAAGGTTCATCATGGCGGGTCGATGAGACCTATCTCAAGATTCGTGGCCGGTGGGTCTACCTGTATCCACTCATGCCCGCACAACAGGTGCCGGCGCCACAAGCGCATCTGGTGATAAGCCGGCCACAATCGCGGCGCGCCACCGCATCAGGCTCAGTGCGGTTTTTTGAATATTATCTGGTCAAGCAGATCGATTTGCGCCAGCGTGTTAGCTGACTTGCCCAGCATGTGTACAAAGTGCACGAGTTGCTCGTCCTGAATGAAACTCGCTGATGAAGCTGCCATCAGCAGATTTTCAGGTGACTGCGGCCGCGCCACGGCATAGCCTTGCACATAGTCGACACCAATCTCAGCCAATGTCTCCACGGTCGCATTGTCTTCAGCCCACTCAGCGATGGTTTTCATGCCGAGGTTCCGGGCCAGGTTGACGATCGCTTCGACGATGGCAACATTGGCCGGGTGCGCGTTCATATTGACGATGAAGCTGCCGTCAATCTTGAGCAGGTCCGCCGGCAGCTCCTTCAGATACGAGAACGAGGTGTAACCCGCGCCGAAATCGTCGAGTGCCACCTTGACGCCGTAGCTGCGCACCTTATCGATGAAACGGCGTGTATTTTCGAGGTCGTGCAGTGCCACGCTTTCGGTAATCTCGACACATAATCGACCGGCAATGTGCATGTTTTTCGCCAGCATAACGAACGCATCCTGCACGAACCTTTCATCGTTGAGCGACGCACCGCTCAAATTCATGCAGACGAATTGCGTGCGCGTCAGGCGCGCGTAGTGGGTGTCGATCCAGGCCAAGGTCGTCGATAGCACCCAGCGATCGATCACGCCGATGCGGCCGCTGTTTTCTGCCGCCGCAATGATGCTCCCGGCGGGCATCACGCTACCGTCATAGTTGCGCATCCGCAGCAACACTTCGAAATTGAGGGATTCATGCGGCGCCGTAAGCGACATGATGGGCTGCATCTCGAGGAACAGGCCTTCGGTCGCTGTGCTGGACGAAAGGCGTTCGACCAATCTGAGCTCGGCTTCGCGCTCACTGAACGCGATCGCGTTCTTTTCGTACACGACCAGACCTTCGTGATGACCGCTCTTGGCATCACGACAGGCACGGTCAGCAGTCGACACGATGTCTTTGATTTGCATGTCCGGGCCGACTTCGATCAACCCGATCGAGCCGCGCACCTGAAACGCCTTGTCGCCCACGCGAAAAGGCGCGGTGCAAATACTATCGACGATACCGCGACAAATCCACGCAGCGAGCTGCATTGTGGTGTCGGGCAGAACGATGATGAATTCGTCGCCGCCGACGCGACCAACTTGCTGGCTGCCTGTGAGCAGTTTGGTGATGCGCTCACAAACCTGCTTTAGCACCTCATCGCCAGCGGTGTGGCCAAACAGATCATTGATTAGCTTGAAACGGTCCAAGTCGAGATAGGCCAGCGCGAGCGGTTCACCTTCAGCCATTTGCCGGATGGCGCGGTCGAGCACTTTCTCGATGCCACGGCGATTGAAGACCTTGGTGAGCGGATCGTTGTTGGCCATGAAGCGCAGATCCTCGGTTGCCCTGGATTGCTCGGTGACATCCTGCAACAAGCCTTCAATCTTGCCGTGCGCCAGCGTTGCCTTGACCATAAAGTGCCTGGAATCGCCCTTGGGCGTCTCTCGACCTTTGAGTTCCAGTTCGCCATCAGTCTGGGTAGTCACCAGGTGCGACAACTGAGTCCAGGCGCCCTCGTTGAAATACTGCCCCCATACATTGGGCTCGTCAGGCATTGTTTTTAGGTCCAGCATCGTCAGCAAGGCTGGATTGGCGCTCAAGAATCGGCCGTGCAAGTCAAGGGTAAACAGGCCAATGGGCATCGCCTCGTAGGTGTGTTCGAGTTCGGCTTGTGCTTCCAGTCGCTGGTTGTGCTCCAGACGCATTTGTTCGGCAATTGCCAGCGCCGCCAGCAAGGTCGACGATAGCGCTGCAGTGACACTGTTGACGGCACCAATCAGGCCTTTGAAACCCATTGCGGCTGAAAGTACCTCATAGAAACTGGCAAGCAGCGTAATGCCAATGGAAGCGCTATACAACAATGCCACCCGAGAGCGTGTCTGTATCAGGATACGCCCCAGGTAAAACACCAGCACCACAATGTTGAGGGCAGTTGCGACCCACATGATTGGCAGGAACGACTTGTAAGACAGGAGCACCGACATGAGAAGCAGCGGCACGCAGGTCCACTGCGCGAAACGCAGCAGGAAGGTATAGCCGACTTTCGCGAGGTCGTCGCGAAACAGCGTTCTGAACCAGGTGATGGTCAACATGTTGTACGCAGCAATGGTCACGGGCCGGCCCAGCATCAGCACATCCTGCGGAACCGCGCGACCAAGCCATTGCGTGTCCCAGCCCGCCGACAGGGCGCCCATCCGCAAGTTGACCAAAAGCCATGTCGCGAACAGTACATAGGTGGCATTGCGATTGATCAGTGCAGTGATTAGCACGAATAGCGCCAGGATAATCAAGCCGCCATCGAGTAGCCCGGAATTGCGGTGGAACTCCTGTGAACTGTTCTGTAGCTGCACCGCCGGCCATTGCAGCAGAGATATGCGGGCGGGGCCGATGAACGATGCCCGACACAATATTTGCTTCTCCGACAGGGTTGTAGGGAGAGTTAGCGCATAACCCGCCTTGGCCAGTGAAATCTCGCCGTTAGTGCTAACGCGACTCCCGCTCCCAAGCGGTCGCAAGCTTGTTGCATCCCAACACGTAATTTCATTCGCATGCCGCGAAGGAAATTCGACCATCAAGGGTAGGTTTGCCGTCTCGGGACGGACGTGGAAAGTGAACCAAAACGGTGCTTCAGATAAACGTGTGTCGTGATGCAGGACGTTTTGTCGATTTTCTAGCTGGGCCAAGGCTTGCGCCGGAGTGAGCGCAGCGCTGGAACTAGCCATAACACGGAATTCAAGTTGCTTCGCGTCGCTAGCCGGATAACTTGTTTCCCAAGTGAAAAACGCAAGCAAAGATACCAACCCGATGAAGCCTGGCAGCGCATATGTCGAAAACATATACAACAGCTGATCCAAGCTCATGGGGACAGCAGTGGCCCATCTTCGGTATAAATCAAAAACTTTTGACATCGCTATTAATAATTCATCACAGATACGAGCGCGCACGACAATACAACGAGACTCTACAATTTCTCCTAGGATAGCTGAAATGTGTATCCATGGCGCAAGAAAAATAGCCTGCCCGCAACACAAGGAGGACGGGCAGGCTGCAGACGTTACATTCTCATAACAGAATCCATGGCAGATTCCGTAGGCTTGTAGGCCGTATCGATGAGAGTATGGACACCGACATCGATATCCGCATGGAGCGTGCGGAAGAAGAAGTTGAACAGCGGGTGCTTGGTCGCAGCCCAACGCGGCTCAACCGCGCTGACAGCTAATGACATGATCCGGTGTGGCAGGTTCCCAACATGCCGCAAGGGAATAAAGCCCAGATCGGGATAGACGTCTTCGAATAGCAAGCGCTCATATTGCCGGTCAAGGGGCGACCGACCGGTGGCCACCATCGATTCGATCCCAGTCTGATGGCAATACAGAAAAAACGCCTTGAAGAGCACGGTTTTAACGACGCGCCCAATCTTGTCTTCAGTAACCCCCAGGCGAGTCGCTTCGGCCAGCGATTGTTCCTTGAGCCAGCTTGGCAGATCGACTGATTGCTCGACGCTGAGCGGTTTGTAGTGGTTGGTCTGAATGCGCATGGTGCCGAGGGGGGAGCCGTCCAATTTGGATTCCGCAAGCAACACCACCACGCCATTTTCCGCGTCACTCGTCTCGGGCGACTTGAGCGTTTCGGCGAATGTTGGCACATGGCGCGCGTAGGCCGAGTGACGGATATGCACGGCCTTGCAAAGATCATCTTCATTGCGCACTAGCCTGACCGTAAAGGGAAGCCTTTCCTCGGCCATGACCGGTTGCTGGGGCACTCGTGCGCGCGGTGCACTAGTGACGATCCAAGGGGATAGATTGACTGCTGCGGCGTGTTGCTGGTTCATGGTGATATTCCTCAAAGGAAAAGATAGAGTGGATTGCTCAAGCGAACACGCCTTGAAAAATTGATTTTCATTAATTCACGGCGTGATCGAGTGCAAGCGTACGCGACGCATTGCTCCACAGATACTAATGTGATCGCTGAGGTGATCGCTGAAGTGATCACATGAAATGATTGCTTCAAAAACAACATGCCGATCAGAAATTTTAGGATGGGGAAAGCTTGGCCGATAAATCATGCGCAGCTTGATCACCCGCAATCGGCGACAAGCTTGTCATTGATGGGTGGGAGTTTTTTGGAACATCCGGCAAGTTGGAATCAATCCACACTGCCATGGAGGGCGTATCAGGCAGCTATGCAGGTGTTTTGCGGGTATGCCGATCGCCGCCTATCTGGGCGAGAAGGCAATTATCCGCGGGCTGGAATTGCGGGAAGGTAATTAACACAGTACCAAAGAACAGCCGGAAAAATCTGGCACGCTTGGACCAAATTCTACGACAGGCCGATGGGCTGGGGGCACGCTGCTGATCGCCGACGCCTGTGTTCACCATCTAGACCATGGCTCCATCCGTTTCTAGATGGCAATGACCGTGCTATCCGACTACAGAGTCATTGCGACCTATGGAACCTGTCCGAGGGCATACGGTCGCCAAGCCGACGTCTTGCTAAATCGGTCAAGGGGCCTACTATGCCAGGCTACACAACGCCGACATGACGCGTCAAGGTGACCTGGATGGACGGTTCCGTCTTCGACTTGGTAACCAGATAGCGCCATTCGGCTCGGTTCCCTCGCGAGCCGAAAGAGCGGCATGGCAACATTGTTCTGAACCCTGCGGAAGTCGACTTGTTAGTACTCTCCGGTTATACGAAGCACTTAGTCAACTCGCTCAAGCACTATTATCAGAAGATGTACAAGGCAGTTAAGGTAACGCCACGCTTCACATGCTCTGGCTGCGCAATTGTCCCCATGAATTGCCCGTTGCGGGTGACCGGCATGTCGTCGCTGCGCTCGACCCTGATCCAGTCGTAAGCGGTGCGCAATTCCCAATGCGGAATAAAAGCAGGCCGGATGCTTGCGCCGACTTGCAGGCCTTTCGACCACTTCGTTTCGAGCGCTGCTGGATCCAGCAGACCAGAGAAACCCACTCGCAGCCGCTCCGGCTCGGAGATCACGACTGCGGCATCCGCGGCGATTACGCCGGCGCCAGCCAGATTCCATTTCCCTTGCACGCCAGCGAGCATTCTTCTTGAAGTGTACTTTTCTTGCAATCCGGCCGCAGTGTGGGTGCCCCGGATGTCGCGCGCCCACTTTTCCCATTCGAGCGCCGCGAACGCCGAATAACTATCGGTTAAAGCATAAGCGCCCCCGGCGCGAAGGTGTATGAGCCGCGTCGACGTCGTGGAATCCACCGCGCCGCCGATCTGGGTCTGGCCGTGGTACGGGATCGAACGATCGTGGATCACTCCTTCCGTGAACCAGATCAGCTCATTCGCTTTGTACGCCACGCGCGCCGAGATGCCGGGAAGCCAGCCCTCCTCGCGCACCAGCTGGCGGCCGGTCTGGTCAAACTCGGTGTTGGTCTGGTAGCGAGCGCTCAAACCGACGCCGCCTTGCCATTGCGCGCTGGCCGGCTGCACTAACGACGCTAGTAGCGCCGCAGCGGCTGCGGCGCGAAAGATCAATGTCATTGGAATTCCCAAACGAAAAAAGACTCCTATAACATCGAGCTGTTTTCTCATTCTGTTGATGGTTGGCCGCAAGGCAAGCGGTCATGCGGATAGACAATGAAAAAGCCACAGGATCCAACCTCTGTGGCTTTTTCTCTTACTACGCCCCGGAAAATCGCGCTTACGCAAGATTCAACATGTTTAGTAAGCGGCCCACCTTTAACCGCGCTACATTGAGCGTGAACCGATTAGAGACTCGACTTGAGGGTCGTCCAGCTGACGGTGATGGTCTGTGTGATCACGCCGTCGCCCTTCGCGCTGTAGTCCAGTCGCACATTGTTTGCGTCAATGACGGTCACCGTCACTGAAGACGATGCCCCGTTGATGATCATTGAACCGGAAGTCGGCGTACCGCCAATCGTGCTCACAAACGGCTGCAGATTCTTCACGGTGTAGGTGAACTGGCCGAGTGAGCTGGTATTGCCGGACATCGTGTAGTTGGCGGTGGTATTGACCGTACTACCAAAGATAACGCTGGTCGCCGAATAGTCGGTTAGCGTACGGTCGGCGACCTTCACGCCTGCTTTGCTCTGCGAGCCTTGCAACGACTTGCCAGAAATCGCGAGCGACTTGCTAGTTGAAGAGGACTGGTTATACCCGATTTTCATGTCGCCGGTTGCCGTGACAGATTCGCTGCCGCTGGTCACACCGAATGCGTTGAACTGGAAGTCCAACGTTGCGCTCCAGGCGCCGGTGGTGGAAACCGTGCCAGTGATACCGGACAATATGACCGTGAAGGCGCCATTGATGGTGGCCCCGTTCTCGACGCAGTTGGTGGCTGTGAAGGTCAGGTTGTCGCCATTGCTCGGGCCGGTCTGACTTTGTGCAGTGCCATTGATCGCTATGGTGCCGCCGCCAGGGCATGCTTGCGAAGTGGAGACGCCAGTGAGTAGCTTCGGCGCGCCACTATCGAATGCCTGCATGACCAAGTCGAGCGCGGGCGATACCGTGCTGACGCCTGTGCCTTCAATGCTGACACCCGTCACCAGCGTACTCACCCCGGTCGACGAATTGCCGATGGCCCCGTTCGCAGCATAGGCATTGCCGGCAACCTGAGTGGAGTTGGCGGAGGAAATTGTTGAAAGTGTTGTCGTTGATCCGGGGAGCGTCGATGTCGAGGCAGAGGTGCTACCGCCGCCGCCTCCGCAGGCTGAGAGAACCAGTGCAGTGCCGATCGTCAGGGACAGCAGCAAGGAGGTATTCTTGATTTTCATATTACTCCAGGAAGGAAAGTGGGCTTTTTTAAGCTGGCATGCCCAACGTGCCGTGGCTAGTGTAAAGGAAATTAATAAAATGACATAGTTCTTGAGCGATCGCCTTAGGTTAGCCAAAAGCTTGCACGTCCATTAGATACAGTGTTCTCAAAGGCCGCTGCCGGACATAGTTGCCAATTCAATAGTCAGTTTCTGGAACAGCGTTGCCAGCACTTTTGAGGGTCAGCGAGCGGGTTACAGTAAGTGAATCAAGGAACGGTTAGCCATCTTTGAGGCGCAGTGACATGTGCACTTCACCTAGCTCTCCTTCGATGAGCATCGCGTCCCATTCGCGGCCGAACGTCTCGAAGTCCACGGATGTTGGCGATCGCATGATATTGCGCCAATTTTTTCAAAAATTATCGTCGATGATTGAACGTTCGTCGTGGCGATGGAACGCAGCAACAGTGCAGGCTCCAGCCAATCGCAGGTGGGTCAATCGAATGTGAAAATACAGGGTCAATTTTCGGCGATATACAACAATCAGGAGCCCAGATTAATCGCAAAAGCCACGCCCACCCCTACTACGGCATGATCTTCAGCTCCATGCGCTGCGACATTGGCACCAGTTACGAGATGGCCAACATATGAACGCGCCGTCAGCCCAGCAGCGATATCCCGGCACATGGGTCAAAATTGAATCGGCGCCCACAAGCTCAGCGTTGACTGTCTGCTTGGGAGAGTATCGATCGGCCGCCTTCGGTTGGTTGCAGACATTCCTTCGCTGCGCAATTGCTTGATGCAGCGCGGGGTGTGATGCTAATCATCTCTATGGTGTTTCTCTTTCTTCTCTTTCTTTAGTTTGCATTTGTCTTTCTTGCATTTCCAGTATTCATCTTCTCGCTCTACGTAAACTCGCTGTGGTTGTACGTACACCGGCTGAGGCTGCACATACACAGGCGCCGGCGCCGGCACATAGACACCTGGAATACCCACATTGATGCCTACATCAACATTGGTTGCCATAACAGGTGTTAACGGAAGCATTAAAGCAGCCGCGGTGATTAGACATGCCGAAGTGGGGAAATACTTTTTCATTATTTGGACTCCTTCATTTATTTCTTTATTGAACACTTAACGATTTTGTGTGACTAGATGGAAAAAGTAAGAGGCGTTGCAAAATGTAACGCGTCGGGCGCAAGCTGCGATTTTAATCTTACCTAACGCCCGCTCAGTGTCATCGGCGGCAACCCTGTCGGATCTTGCCAGGAATCAGAGATTGAAACACGGAACCTGATCTGGAACAAGTTGATGCAGTCTGCCTTGGGTAACAGCGTCGTGTAACGACAACGCTGTTTTACTGAACACCCGGGGCAGTGGTAACTGTGGCCGGAAAGGATTGCTGCTCGATCGCCAGGGCCGCGCCGGTCAGGGCCGCCAGGGTGTCGGTGATCAAGGCGGTCGGGACTTCCTGCAGATAGTGGCGAAAACGTCCCTTGGCTTCGAAACGCTCGCGGAAGCGCGACGCAAAGAAGTACTGGCTGAACCGTGGCACGATGCCGCCACCGATATAGACACCACCGCGCGCGCCGAGCGTCAGCGCCACGTTACCGGCGAAACTGCCAAGCAGCGCGCAGAACACATCGAGCGTTCGGACGCAAACCGGATCGCTGCCCGCCGACCCATGCGCGACGATCTGCTCCGCAGTGAAACGGGCCGCAACGGCCCCCATCAGCTCGGCGACGGCGCCATGCAGCACCGGCAACCCGATACCTGACAGCAGCCGTTCGGCCGACACATGCGGATAGTCGCGGCGCACCCGCGACAATAGCGCGCTTTCAAACTCGTCGGCTGCTGCCAATGTCGCATGGCCGCCCTCGCCAGGCAAGGCGACCCAGCCAGTGCAGGTCTGCATCACGCCCGCCACGCCCAAGCCGGTGCCGGGACCGATCACCGCCAGGGTGCCATGCGGTTTGGGAAGCGCAGCATGGGCCTGTATCTGCGATGGGCGCAAGCGCGGCAGCGACAATGCCAGTGCCTCAAAATCATTCAGCATGATCAGCGTGTCCAGGCCCAGTTCGGCCTGTACCGCGGCGCGTGAAAAATTCCATTGGCTATTGGTCAGTGCGATCTGGTCGCCTGCCACCGCGGTAGCCACCGCAAAAGCGGCGTGGCGCGGCGGCCGGTAAGCATCGCCCAACACGCCTGCCAACTGGTCCAGATAAGCAACCGCGGCCTCGGCCGGTCCGGCATGATCGGACACCGGCAAGTGCTGCACCTGCTCGACCCCGTTGTGACTCCCGGTGATCCAGCCAAAACGGGCATTGGTACCGCCGATATCGGCCACCAACCATGGAAACGACGCTGCCAGTGGCGCACTCACAGCCAGTTCCTCTCGAACGGGGTCGCGCCACGATGCTTGCGGATGCGACGTGTCAATCGAACGGGATACAAATGTGCAGGCACGGTGGTCATCAGCCTTGCTGTTGCATTGAATGATGCGCTCCGAACCTTGCCGAAGTTGGCGTGGCCTGCCAACGGCGGGTGCTGCGTCCGCGCGCCGCCACAGCATCGCAGCACGCCAACACCAACACCCTCACCCGCTGTTGCGCAAGCCCGCCGCAATTCCGTTGATCGACAGATGGATGCCGCGCCGCACGCGCTCGTCAGTATCGCCGTGGCGATAGCGTTGCAGTAACTCGACCTGCACGTGGTTCAGCGGTGACAGGTAGGGGAAGCGGTTGCGGATCGAGCGTTTCAGCAACGGATTCGCATCGAGCAGTTCGGCCTGGCCGGAAATTTGTTTCAATGCACTCAGTGTCGCCTGATGCTCGGCCTGCAGGCGCGGGAAGATGCGGTTGCGCAAGCCTTCATCCTTGACCAGCTGGGCATAGCGGCTGGCGATCCCGATGTCGCTCTTGGCCAGCACCATTTCCATGTTCGACAGCAGACTGGCAAAGAAGCCCCAGCCCTTGAACATCGCCTGCAGCGTCTGCAGGCCGTCGTGCGGATGCGCCTTCAGGTAAGCCTGCACCGCGCTGCCGAAGCCGAACCAGCCGGGCAGCATCAAGCGGCATTGCGACCAGCTGAACACCCACGGAATCGCGCGCAGGTCGTCGATTGCGGTCGACTTCTTGCGCGACGCCGGGCGGCTGCCGATGTTCAGGCTGGCGATTTCGGAGATCACGGTCGACTCCCAGAAATACTGCTCGAAGCCTTCGGTCTCGTACACCATGTTGCGATAGGCGCGGAACGCATGCGCCGACAATTCGTCCATCGCGGCCAGGAATTGCGGCGGCGCGGCCGCGTCCCGATGCGACAACAGGCTCGCTTCCAGCGTCGCGGCCACCAGCACTTCCAGATTGCGGCGCCCGACTTCCGGATTGCCGTACTTGGCGGTGATCACCTCGCCCTGCTCGGTCAGACGGATCTGGCCCTGCACCGCACCGGCCGGCTGCGCCAGGATCGCCTGATAGCTGGGGCCGCCGCCGCGTCCGACCGATCCGCCACGGCCGTGGAACAGCCGCAAGCGCACCTGGTGCCGCTCAAACACCTCCACCAGTTCCAGCTCGGCCTTGTACAGCTCCCAGCCGGACGTCAGGAAACCGCCATCCTTGTTGCTGTCCGAATAGCCCAGCATCACTTCCTGCGCATTGGCGCGGCTTGCCAGCAGTCGCGCATAGGCCGGCAGCGCCAGCAGGCGATCCATCGCCTTGGCGCTGTTCTGCAAATCGCCGATGGTTTCAAACAGCGGGATGATGTTGACATCGAGCCGGCCTTCGAGCGGATGCAATAAGCCGGCCTCCTTCAGCAGCAGCGCCAGTTCCAGCATGTCGGACACGCCGTCGGTCTTGGAGATGATGCAGTTCGGTACCGCGCCCTTGCCGTAGGCCAGCTGCGCGCTACGGGCGCCGCGGTAAATCGCCAGCTCGGAACGGGTCTCCTCGCTGTATGGCAGGTAGGGCGAGGCCAGCGGACGGGCCGAGCTGATCTCGGCGATCAGCAAGGCGATGCGCTGGTCCTCGTCCAGCTGCAGATAATCGGTGCCCGGTTTCGCCGCTTCCAGCAGTTCGGCCACCACGCGCTCATGCACGTCGGAATTCTGACGCAGATCGATCGGCGCCAGATAGAAGCCGAACACGCGTACCGCGCGCCGCAGGTGACGCAGGCGGCCGCGCGTCAGCGCCGCCGAACCGTGTTGCAGCAACGATTGATGCACCACGTCCAGATCGGCAATCAGCTGCTGCGCATCGGTATAGGCCGCTGCGACGCCGCTGGCATGGAGCGCCGGCGGATGTCCCAGCAGATGCTGATAGGTTGTCGCCAGGCGCGCATAGATGCCGCTGATCGCGAGCCGATACGGTTCGTCGGTGCGGTGCAGCGAATGATCGGGCGATGCCGCCGCCAAGGCCAGCAACTCGTCCGAGACGCTGACCAGCAGGCTGGCGACCGACAGCTGCGAACCCAGCGTATGCAGCTCGTTCAGGTAGAAATTGAGCGCACGCGACGACTGCATCTTCAGCGTCTGTTCCAGCACCTCGGCGGTGACGAAAGGATTGCCGTCGCGGTCGCCGCCGATCCAGCTGCCCATCTGCATGAAGGTCGGCAGTTCGACCTGCGTCAGCGTGCCATCCTTGCGGCACAGCAGATCCTCCAGCCCCGCATACAGGTGCGGCAGTTCGCGCAGGAAGGTGTAGTCGTAGAAGCTGAGGCCGTTTTCGACCTCGTCCAGCACCGACAGCTTGGCGGTGCGCAGCATCCGGGTCTGCCATAGCGTCAGCACCGCACGCTGCAACGCTTCCTCGTTGGCTGCCGCCTCTTCCGGCGTCAGCTGGATGCGATCGCGCTCGTCCAGCAGGCGGCTGATCACCATCTGGCAATTTAAAATGCTCTTGCGCTGCACCTCGGTCGGATGCGCGGTCAGCACCGGTGTGACCTGCGCGGTCTGGAAGAAATCCAGCAGCGCCTGCGTATCGCGGCCGTCGCTGTACAGCGTATTGATGGTATGCGCCAGGCTGCCTTCCTTTGGCGCCGAGCCGGCGATCAGGTGGGCGCGGGTACGGCGGATATGGTGCTGGTCTTCGGCCAGATTCACGAGATGCGAAAAATAGCTGAATGCGCGGATCACCTGGGTGGTCTGGTCGTTGCTCAGGCTGTCGAGCGTACGCTCCAGTTCTTCGCGCGCCTGTTCGTCGGCGTCGCGCCGGAAGCGGATCGAATTCTGCCTGACCTGTTCGATCAGCGCAAAAATCTCTTCGCCATGCTGGGCGCGCACGGTATCGCCGAGCAGACGACCGAGCCTGCGAATATCGTCGCGCAAGGACTGATCTTTATCATCTTCCGACAGAAGGGGCATGGTTAGGGCGTTCATGATGGTCTACTTTGCTTGAGTCGTTTAAATGGAATCGTACTCGAATAACGCTGGTGCGGCTCACTTGCTCTGCAGTATCTGCAGCAGGCCGCGGGTCGAGCTATCGTAATCCTCGTTGACGGCGTCTGGGTCGAGGCTGATCAACTGCAGCGCCAGCGACTTGCCCAGCTCCACGCCCCACTGGTCGAACGCATTGATGTCCCAGATCACCGATTGTACGAATACCTTGTGCTCATACAACGCGATCAGGCCGCCGAGCGAACGCGGCGTCAGCGCGTCGAGCAGCAGCGTCGAGCTGGGACGGTTGCCTTCGAATACGCGGTGCGGCAACAGCCATGCCGGCGCGTCGGGCAGTTCGGCACGGACCTGGTCAAGATCCTTGCCATGCGCCATCGCCTTCGATTGCGCAAAGCAGTTGGCCAGCAATGCGCGGTTGTGTTGCGGCAGGCCGCTGTCGTCCTCGATCACCGCGATGAAATCGGTCGGCGTGATCGCTGCGCCCTGATGCAGGCACTGGAAATACGCGTGCTGGCCGTTGGTGCCGGCTTCGCCAAACAGGATCGGCGCAGTCGCATAGTCGACCCGCTGGCCGGCGCGGGTAACCGACTTGCCGTTGCTTTCCATCTCGAGCTGCTGCAGGTAGGCCGGCAGCCGGTGCAGGCGCTGGTGGTAGGGTGCAATCGAGAGTGCCTGCTGGCCCAGAAAATTGATATTCCAGACGCCGACCAGCGCCATCAGCACGGGCAGGTTCTGTTCCAGCGGCGCCTGCGCAAAATGCAGATCCATCGCGTGCGCGCCGGCCAGCATTTCCTCGAAGCGGTCGGCGCCGACATACAGCATGATCGACAGGCCGATCGCGCTCCACAGCGAATAGCGCCCACCAGCCCAGTTCCAGAACGGAAATACGTTTTCCGGCGCGATGCCGAATTGCTGAGCCGCGTCGACATTGGTGCTGAGCGCGACGAAGTGCTGGCAGATCGATGCCTGCGGGCACCCGCGGCCGAGCATCCATGCGCGCGCGGTGCCGGCGTTGGTCAGCGTCTCCATGGTGGTGAAGGTCTTCGACGCGACCACGAACAGCGTGGTTTCCGGATCGGCCTGTTGCAGCGTGTCGGCCAAATGGCGGCCGTCGACGTTCGACACGAAATGCAGCGTCAGGCCTGGCTGTGCCCACGGCGCCAAGGCGCTGCAGGCCATCTGCGGGCCGAGGTCGGAACCACCGATACCGATGTTGACGATGGTACGAATCGCCTTGCCGGTATGGCCGACCCAGCGGCCGTCACGCACCGCGTCGCTGAAACTGCGCATCCGCGCCAGCACTGCATGGACATCGGCGGCAATGTCTGCGCCGTCCAGCAAAAAGCGCGTGCCCTTCGGCAGACGCAGGACGCTGTGCAACACTGCCCGGTTTTCCGTGCTATTGATCGCCGCGCCAGCCAGCATCGCATCGCGCCGCGCTTCGAGCTGCTGCTGACGCGCCAGTGCCAGCAGTTCCGACAGCACCGGGGCATCGATCCGCTGCTTTGAATAGTCCAGCAGCATGCCGCAGGCCGACACCGAGAAGCGTCGAAATCGCTGCGGATCGGCGCGGAACAATTCCTTGATGGTGGAAATGCCGGCCGCGCGCTGCTGCAGCGTCGACCACAGCGGCGTCTGCGAGACCAGATTGACGGCGGTATTGAGGCAAGGCGGCTCGGATGGCGCAGAGGCGTTGAGCGATGCAACGGATGCGTGGGAAGACATGATTTTTGTGGGAGTATAGGTTTTTATGTACTGAATGCGCTTATATCTAAAGCGCCCCGAATGAATTTAATTATTTACTGGGGGCAGTATTTACCCTGCCAGCGGCACTGGCCTGCGCCGCCAGCTGGCCGATCGCCTGCCAGTCGTTGGCCGCGATCAATCCGGCCGGACACATCCAGGAGCCGCCGACGCACAGCACATTATCCTGTTGCAGCAACTGCGGCGTGGCGTCCAGCGTGACGCCGCCGGTCAGGCAGAAGCGCACATCGGGGAACGGCCCGCCCAGCGCCTTCGCCATCTTGACGCCGCCGACCACATCGGACGGAAATAGCTTGACCACATTAAAACCGTGTTCCAGCGCCAGCATCAGATCGCTGGCGCCGCCGACGCCGGGAAAATACGGCAGGCCCGATTCCCCCGCCGCGCGTGCCAGCACCGGCGTGATGCCCGGGCTGATGCCAAAATGCGCGCCGGCGTTGCGCACCGCGTCGAGCTGGGCCGCGGTCAGGATGGTGCCGGCGCCGACCACCACGTCCGGGCAGGCCTTGACGACTTCGCTCAACACCGTCAGCGCGTTCGGCGTGCGCAAGGTGATTTCCACCACCGGCAGCCCGTTCGCCGCCAGCGCAGAGACGCAGCGGATGGCCTGGTCGACATCGTCGCTGACCAGGATCGGCAGCACGCGCACTTGTTGCAGCTGCTGCAGGATGGTTTGCTTGTTGTATATCATATTCAATCGACTCCTTCAGATATGGGGTGCAGTGGCGCGCCACCCGCACGATCACACACGGTAGATAAACAAAGACGGATATTGGTTCTGAATCATTGGCGCTGATGCTGATTCTGCTGATTATGCTGATTATGCTGATTATGCTGATTATGCTGATTATGCTGATTATGGCCGCTACCGGCTCAATCGACAAACAGGGTGGACGCGCCGTGCTCCGGCGTGCTCACCACGCGACGTTGCGCCACGAACAGGTCGCGACCGTAGCCATGCGCCGATTCTGCGCGCATCGGATGCGGCGTGCGGGCAGCCCATTCCGCGGCTGGCACCAGCGCAGCCAACTCGCCGGTGTGGATATTCAGTTCGATCAGGTCGCCGTCCCTGACACGCGCCAGCGGGCCGTCCTGCGCCGCTTCCGGGCTGACGTGCAGGGCCGCCGGCACCTTGCCGGAGGCGCCCGACATGCGGCCATCGGTAACCAGCGCGACCTTGTAGCCGGCCGACATCAGGCTGCCCAGCACCGGCGTGAACTGGTGCAACTCCGGCATGCCGTTGGCCTGCGGACCCTGATAGATCACAACTGCAACAAAATCCATGTTCAGCTGGCCGGCCTGGTAGCCGTCGACCAGCGCCTCCTGCGAGTCGAACACCCGGGCCGGCGCGCGTATCACCCAAGCGTCCTCTGGCACCGCCGACGCCTTGATGATCGCGCGTCCGAGATTGCCCTGCAGCAGACGCAGTCCGCCGGTCGGCGCAAACGGCTCGCTCACATTGCGCACTACGCTGGTATCGGTCGATTGCGGTGGTAGCGCTTGCCATTGCACCCTGCCATCCTGCAACGCCGGGCGTGCGGTATGCCCGTTCAACCCGGCGCCACCAAACACGGTCTTCACATCGCCATGCATCAGCCCACCCGCCAGCAGTTCCCGGATCACGAACGTCGGGCCGCCCGCGTCTTCGAACGCGTTAACGTCGGCACTGCCGTTCGGGTAGACCCGCGTCAGCAGCGGAATCACCGCCGATAACTCGTCGAAGTCCTGCCAGTCGATCACGATCCCGGCAGCGCGCGCCACCGCGACCCAGTGCATCGTGTGATTGGTCGAGCCGCCGGTCGCCAGCAGCGAGACCAGCGCATTGACGATCGCCTTTTCATTGACGACATGACCGATCGGCGTGTAGTCGCCGCCGTGCTCGGTCAGCTGCAGCACGCGCTCCACCGCGCAGTCGGTCAATGCGGTGCGCAGCGCGGTATTCGGATGCGCGAAGGAGGCGCCCGGCAGGTGCAGGCCCATCGCTTCCAGCAGCATCTGGTTGCTGTTGGCGGTGCCGTAAAAAGTACAGGTGCCGGCGCTGTGATAGGCCGCGCTCTCCGATTGCAGCAATTCTTCCTTGCTGGCCCTGCCCTGCGCATAGCGCTCGCGCACTGCCGCCTTGTCCTTGTTCGACAGCCCGGAACCCATCGGCCCGGCCGGCACGAAGATCGCCGGCAAATGGCCGAAGGCGAGTGCGCCGATCAGCAGGCCCGGCACGATCTTGTCGCAGATGCCGAGACACAAGGCGGCGTCGAATGCGTCGTGCGACAGCGCGATGGCGGTCGCCTGGGCGATCACGTCGCGCGAGAACAAGGACAGTTCCATGCCGGGCCGGCCTTGCGTGACGCCATCGCACATCGCCGGCACGCCGCCCGCTACCTGGGCGGTGCCACCATGGCGCAGCGCCGCCTGCTTGATCTGGTCAGGATAAGTGGCATACGGTTGGTGCGCTGACAACATATCATTGTAGGCAGTGACGATGCCGATGTTGGGCCGTTGCGCCTGATTCAGCCAGATCTTGCTGCGCGATTCGGCGGCGGCGTTGGCGTGTGCCTGGTTCGCGCAAGACAGGCTGGCACGGCGCGGACCGCGCCCGCGCATCTGCTCCAGCCGGGCCAGATAGGCATCGCGCAAGGGCTGGCTGCGCTCGCTGATGCGGCGGGTCACCTGCGCGACGACAGGGTGGATTTTTTCTTGCTTGATGAAGGTCATAGGAAGTTCCGGCGCTTGGTTCAGATGCCTAAAAAGATAGCACGGAACGCGCTCTTTTTGTAGCAAACTTTCATTTAAAGTCGTTTTTACGTGAATATCACGAAATAAATAGACATTGATTGTAATTAAATTACATTTATGAAGGCAGTCTGGCATAATCGACAGCACGGATTATTCGCCACACATTCTCTTCCATCGGAGTCAGCATGACCACTTTTGTCTTGTTCGGCGGCACCGGCGATCTCGCGAAGCGCAAGATCATCCCTGCCCTGTATAGCGCCTTCGTCAACGGCCGGCTGGATGCCAATTTCAGCTTTATCGGCGTCGCACGCGAAGCGCTCGACGACGCCGATTTTCGGCAGCGCGTGTTGGCCAGCGTTTCGGCCAGCATCGAAGGCTCCTCGGCGAATGGCGGCGGCAGTACGCCGGCCACCTTGCAGGCGTTCCTGGCGCTCACCAGCTATTGCAAAATCGATGCGCGCGAAGCGGCCGATTTCGAACCGCTGAAACAACGCATCGACACCAGCGGCGCCAACGCCGCCCTGTTCTATCTGGCGACCGGCCCCGATCTGTTCATCCCGGTGGTGCAGCAGCTGGCGGCGCACGAGCTGGTCGGCGACAATGCCCGCGTGGTACTGGAAAAGCCGCTGGGGCGCGATGCGCAATCGGCGCGCGAGATCAACGCCGCGCTGCGCACCTATCTGAAGGAAAAGCAGATCTATCGTATCGACCATTACCTCGGCAAGGAGATGGTGCAGAATCTGCTGGTATTACGCTTTGCCAATTCCTTCCTCGAGCCGCTGTGGAATCGCAAATGGATCCAGGACGTGCAGATCTCGATTTCGGAGCAGGTCGGCGTCGAGTCGCGCGGCGACTTTTATGACCACACCGGCGCCTTGCGCGACATGGTGCAAAACCATCTGCTGCAGTTGCTATCGATCGTCGCGATGGAGCCACCGGTCAATGCCAACCCGGACGCGATCCGTGATGAGAAAGTGAAAGTATTGCGCGGCCTGCACAAGTTCACACCGGAAGAAGTCAGCAAGCACACCGTGCGCGGCCAGTACCGGGCCGGTGCGATCGACGGCAAGCCGGTGATCTCGTACCAGGCCGAACCCGGCGTGCCGGCGGCGTCGCGCACCGAAACCTTCGTCGCGATCCGGGCCGAGATTGACAACTGGCGCTGGGCCGGCGTGCCATTCTTCTTGCGCACCGGCAAACGGATGGCCAGCCGCAGCGCCGAGATCACCATCAATTTCAAGCCGATTCCGTATTCGATCTTCGGCACCAACCAGCGCAATCTGCGCTCGAACCGCCTGGTCATTTCGCTGCAGCCGGAAGAAAGCGTCGAACTGTTCCTCAAGACCAAGGAGCCGGGCGAAGGGATCCGGCTGTCGGACGTTGCGCTCAACCTGGATTTTGCAGAAGCGTCCACATCGCGTCGGGTCGAATCCTACGAACGCCTGCTGCTCGATGCGATGCACGGCGACCTGACGCTGTTCGTGCGCGACGATGAACTGGGCGCCGCATGGGACTGGATCGATCCGATCCTGAGCGCCTGGCAGGGCGACAGCGAGGGACTCAAATCCTACATCTCCGGCAGCTGGGGCCCGGCCGCGGCCAGTTATTTGCTGGCGCAATGCGGCTCGGCCTGGGGCGAAGAATACGTCGAGGATTAAACCATGCTGCGTCTGCATGAATATGAAAATTTTGACGCGTTGCGACCTGCACTGCTGGCGCAATGGCTGGCCGTGATCGACAACGCACCGGCGCATGCCGGCGCCAGCTTCGCGCTGGCCGGTGGCACCACGCCGGCCGCACTGTATCGCGAACTGGATCAGGCACTGGCGCAGCGCGACGCCGGACCACACCCGATCCGGCTGGTCGCGACCGACGAACGCTGGGTCATTGACGCCGATGCGCAGAGCAACGAGGGCTTGTTCCGGCGCTGCCTGGCGCAATCGAATCGCACCGCCGAACGCTGGGAGCTGGTGTCGTTGAAAAACGCCGCAGCCACACCGGAAGTGGCGATTGAGGCGATCGGCACGCGCTTGCACCAGCAATTTCCCGACGCGTTCAGTGCAGTGCTGCTGGGCATGGGAACCGACGGCCATATTGCGTCGCTGTTCCCGCATCATCCGACCGAGGACAACCAACAACCTTGCCTGGCCGCGCTCCATCCGCAGACCCGGCAAAGCCGGATCTCGCTGTCGCTGCCACGCCTGCTCAATACGGAACGGTTGTGGCTGCTGATCACCGGCACCGACAAGCGCAGGGTGTTGGAAAAGGCGACCAACAGCGACCTGCCGATCGGCGCCTTGCTGCGGGGCGCGCAGTGCGATGTCGACGCGTTCTGGTGCCCGGCGTAACTCCTTGGCGTCGACCGGCAATGACGAGCTCTGGTGCCAATAGCAGCATTTTGGCGAACCAATTCACAATGCCGCAATACTTCAGGCTGACAGCTGTCGGTGTGAGAAATGCATTTACTCCGCAGGTCGGCAGCACATGTTCTGACAGCCGGGAGTAAGACTTTGTGGCGCCGTTGATCATTGATGGACGGCGCTTTTTTGTTAGCGTTGGCGCTCTGAGTGGCCCCGCTCGAAAATTGCGGCGCCATTAACCTTCGTCAATCGATTTATTTGTCCAACTTCAGGAACAGATCACGATCGGGTGCAAAGTTCGCATAAAGCGGAAGTAAAGCACCGCCGATCGCTCTGGCATCCGAGCCGATGGTACCGGCCAACACAACGGGGCGGGTAATACCTTCCCAGCTATAGTAATCCAATGAAGTTTCAACTTCCTGCATGAGTTTATCGAGTAATTCTCGATCGATAGAGCCATCGATAATCACGCCATCCAGATCGAGCAGGCAGGTTGCGCTATTGATCGCAAATGCGATGGCGCGCGCGGCGTCGTCCAGCCATGCGGTCGTATGCGTCAGCCACGGTGCTTGCAGTGCCCGCGCATCCACCGATGCAGTCTCATCCAAACCTGCGGCACCGAACAATTGTTCCAGATTGAACAGCGATGCGTCACTCAGCAACTGCTCCGGCAAAGTACCCTTCTCACGTCTGGCTAGTCCTAGCGGGATGGAACCTACAGCCCCCGCATTGCCATGCCGTCCGCTGCGCAGATGACTGTCAATGACCAGGCCACCACCAATAAACGTGCCAACGAACACATAGAGAAAGCTCTTGATGCTGCGTCCCCTGCCAGCGACTAATTCAGCCACGCAGGCAGCTGCTGAGTCTTTTGAGAACTCTACCGGCAAGTCAGTCATGGCTTGCACCCGTTCGCGGATATCGATCCGGTTCCACTTATCGGCTAAGTCTGGCTCGATACTGAGCAATTGTTGCCATCCTCCCAGCGCCAGAGGTGCAGCAATCCCGATACCACTCAGTCGCGATTCTCGTTTTGGTCCAAGGAGAGCGCGCATACGGTCGAGTTGCAGTGCGATCTCAGCGAACAGCAGGTCGGGATCGGGGAATGCATACGCCAACGCAGAACGTTCACGCACCCGCCCGGCGAAGTCCACCAGCAACACATCCAGACTGCGGCGGCCAATTTTGATGCCGATAGAATAAGCACCGTCGGGATTGAGCGCTATCGGCACGGATGGCTGGCCGACCTTGCCGCGCAGGGATGCCTGTTTGGCCACCAGCCCCTCTTCCAGGAGACGGTTGATGATCAGTGACACCGTTTGGGTGCTGAGGTTGGTGAGCCTGGCAATATCTGCTTTCGGCATGCTGCCGTGAAAGCGGATCGCCTGTAACACGACACGCTCATTGAACTGGCTCATCCCGATCTGATTTGAGCCACGTGGTCTGAGTCGGTTGAGGTCATCTTCACCTGGCTCAGTGAAAGGGGTTTGCATGGTAGTGTCTAACATAGCCGAGAATTATGCCAGAGCTTCAGCGATGACCCCTTTTTTGAAAATGAAGTTCGCGTATGGCTGCATTTCACCGGTTTGCACGATCGCGTAGGCTTGCTTTACACGCTCATAAAATGCGAAGCGCTCGACCGCCTCACATTGTGCCGGGTCGGCCGAGCCGGTTTCTGCCAGCAAGCCAATCACCGCTTGTTGCAACGCTGATGCGTATCCTGCCGGTGTATCGCATACTTTCATGTAAGCAACGGGCTGCGAGATAGCCGCGTCCAGCGGAAACACCGACAGCACCGCCTGGCATGCGCGATGCAGGCTGATGCCGGGCAGCCGGATGAGTTGCTTGTCATGCCCGAGTGTTTCGGCCGTAAAGTTGGCATCGGCCACAACGACCTCATCGCCATGCCCCATTTCGCACAAGACCTTGAGCAACTCCGGTGAGAGCAGAGAATCGATACCTTTAAGCATGGGCGTCCTGCGGCAAATCTGCCGGATTTTTAGCGCCGGTCATGACGGCAACCGTATCCGACATGCTGATGGTTTTTGGATTGACGACTGCGGCCCGTTTGCCCAGTCGCTGAATATGGATACGGTCCGCGATTTCGAACACATGCGGCATGTTGTGGCTAATCAAGATTACCGGCAAACCTTTGTCGCGCACCCGACGAATCAATTCCAGTACCATATTGCCTTCTTTTACGCCCAGTGCAGCGGTCGGTTCATCCAGAATCACCACATGCTTCGCAAATGCGGTACTGCGCGCCACCGCCACGCCTTGACGCTGACCGCCGGACAAGGTTTCAACCGCCTGATTCATGGAACGGATGCCGATTTTCAGGTCCTGCATGTGACGGGTCGCCTCCGACAGCATGGCCTTCTTGTCGATGATCCGCAGCCACTGCCCCAAGATGCCTGAACGCAATATCTCCCGACCAAGAAACAGGTTTTCAGCGATGGTCATCGCCGGGCATACAGCGAGATCCTGGTAAACCGTTTCGATGCCATGCTTGCGCGCATCAATCGGTGAGTTGAAATGCACCTGCTTTCCATCCAAAAACATTTCCCCCTCATCCGGCACGAGGGCACCGGAAAGCGCCTTGATCAGCGAGGATTTGCCTGCGCCGTTATCGCCAATGACCGCCAGGATTTCTCCGGCCCGCAAATCGAAATCGACCCCATCGAGTGCCGTGACATGGCCGTAACGTTTAACCAGACCGCGGGCCTGGAAGATCGTGGTTGAATTAGCTGCGTTCATGATTCAACCTTTCTTGTGCGTGAGTTGGTCGGTTGCAACCGCCAGGATGACGAGGATGCCTGTGACCAGGATCTGGAAAACGGACGGTACCCCCATGAGAGTGAGGCCGTTACGGAATACACCGACGATCAGTACACCGATCAAGGTACTGATCACCACACCACGGCCACCGAACAGACTGGTGCCACCAAGCACGACGGCGGTGATGCTGTCCAGATTGTCGGTTTGACCGGCTTGCGGGTCGCCTACCCCCATGCGGGCAACAGACAATAGCGCGGCGATGCCGTAAAAAAGACCCGCCAGCGTATACACACCAATCAACACGCGATTGGTCGCGATACCGGTCAGGCGTGCGGCTTCCGGATTGTTGCCTACCGCATAAATGTGCCGGCCAGGTGCTGTGTCACGCAAGAACAGCCAGGTCAGCAGATAAAGCGAGACCATCAGCACGGTGCCGTAAGTAATATTGGTCTGCCCAATCTGGAAGGTATTACCCAGGAACAGCATCGCTGCCGGTAAATCTGTGACGGTCTGCGCTCCGGAATACAGTTGGGTGGTGGCGAAAATGATGTTCATCGTGCCGAGTGTCACGATGAATGACGGCAGCTTGATCAGCGTGACCAACGCGCCATTGGCAAATCCTATCAAGGTACAAACCAGAATGCCGCACAACATGGCAAGGTAAGGATTCATGCCATGCGCCACCGCAAATTTGGTGATGACGATCGACCCCAATGCCATCGCCATGCCACAAGACAGATCAATGCCGGCGGTCAGGATGATCAATGTTTGGCCAATCGCAATGACGCCGACGACCATTACTTGCTGCAAAATGAGTGAAAAATTTTGCCCGCTCAGAAAACGGTCCGATTGAAAGGCAAAGAAAATACACGCTGCTAAAAGCGCGAAGAATGGCCCCGTGGAAGAAAGGGGCGGCAAACGGTCGAGGAGCGATTTCATGACGTTTGATCTTTCCGAATTCAGTGATTTCAGTGATAAATGAGCAGTACGCAAAACGGTCTCCCAAAATTTAAATATGCATCACCAGTGATGCTGTGAAACCTATAACAGCTAGATTCGTTGCGGCCATTACACCCGCCCAATAGAACCGGGCATCATGGCCGCGTTTTTATCCAGCCCTCAGGCATACATATTGATGTGCCGGCCTTATTTGTTGCCCCAGCAGGCATCAAGGCCGAATTTTGTATCTTTGCTATTGATGTCTTTCATCGCCTTGTTCGCAATCAATGTCACGCCGGTATCGTAATAACCCGCTACCTTTTTACCGGTTTTCGCGTAAGCAATCCCTGCATCCACGCCCATCGCAGCCATTTTCAATGGGTATTGCTGGGAGGTTGCAGCGATCATGCCGCTCTGCACATCTTTAACACCGGCACAACCGCCATCCACAGAAACAATCATCACGCTCTTTTCCTTGCCGGCGGCCTTCAATGCCTTGAATGCACCCTCGGCAGCTGGTTCGTTGATCGTATAGACCAGATTGATGTCAGGATTTTTTTGCAGGCAGTTTTCCATGGCGGTCTGGCCTTTTGCCTGATCACCGAAACTGTCCGCCGTACAGACCACCTCCGCCGTTTTTACGAGTTCAACCGTCTTTGCGTCGATACCTGCGGCGCCAAAACCGGACAGGAAACCGTTATGGCGTGTAATACCGACCGGGTGCCCCGGGAACAGGTCCAGCATGGCGATTTTTGCGGGCTTGCCCGCCAAGGCTGCCTTCGCATACTGGCCGATCAACACCCCTGCTTTGAAGTTGTCTGTAGCAAACAAGGCATCTACCGCCGCCAACGGCTCGGTCGGGCTATCTAATGCAATCACCATGACGCCCTGCTCACGCGCTTTCTTGATTGCCGGCACGATGGCTTTCGAATCGCTAGGCGTAATCAGGATCGTCTTGGCGCCTGCCGCAATCATGTTTTCGATTGCCGTAATTTGCCCTGCATTATCGCCATCCGACTTGCCTGCGCCAGTGAGCAGTTTGGCGCCATTGGCTTTAGCGGCCTGCTGCGCACCTTCTTTCATTTTCACAAAAAAAGGGTTGATCTCGGTTTTCGTGATCAAGCCAACGACAGGTTCAGCCGCCATTGTCACACCTGCCATGGTGGTCAAGATGCCCGCTGCGACGATCTGTTGAAGCTTCATTTGATGTCTCCTCATGTTGTATTGGATTGGGTTTTATTGTTTTGCGAAATACCACTTTACTGCAGCAACGATTAGGAATATATTCTCTAAAAATTAATAAATCAAGTGGTTTTATTAATTAACTGAATGCGAGGGCTGAGCCGATTTCAAGCCCTCTACTTTTGGTGTGTTGTTAATTCCACCACTACCCCTAAGAACCTACGAGCAAATTATGATCGCGACTATCGGTGAAGCATTGGTTGATTTGATTGAACAGGCGGATGGACGCTTCGAGGCCTGCCTGGGTGGTTCCGTCTGCAATTTCACACAAGCCCTTGCCATGCAGGGTGTGCCGACGACCTATCTCAACCCCTTGTCTCACGACAAATTCGGCACACGGTTTAGCGAGCTTCTGCTGAAAAAAGGCGTCAGTCTGGGCGCAGGCAACCGCAGCAGCTGCCCTACTTCCCTGGCCATCGTCAGTCTGGACGAGCAAGGCTCGCCAACCTATGCCTTTCACCGGGAATCAGTTGCGGATCGCGACATCACTGCCGACCTGCTGATAGCCGGCCTGCCAGTGCCATGTGCGTTGCTGCATACCGGCGGACTGACCCTGGTTCCGGCCGATCTTGACAAGATCCTCACCACCATTGGTACTGCGACCAGCCGCGGCACGCTGATCTCGATTGACGCCAATCTACGCCCGATGGCGGTCAAGCAGCATGCCAACTACATCGCCGGCGTAAAGCGCGCACTGCAGCAGTCACATATCGTCAAAGTCAGCGATGAAGACCTGGAGCTGCTCGGACTGGGCAGTGCCACTCTGGAGGAGCTCTCGGCAGCCCTGTTTGCAGAATCGAGCGTGCAACTGATTGCATTGACCCGCGGCGCTGCCGGCGCTGCCTTACTGACGCGGCACTGCCAGGTCGAAATGGCCGCGCCTGCTGACCTGGATGTCGTCGACACGGTCGGCGCAGGCGACTGTTTCCACGCCGGATTGATCGCCTATCTGCAGCGGGCGGGCAAGCTCGGCTCGGCAGGCGCACTCGAACAACTCGATCGCGACTTCCTGCAATCGGCACTGCAGCATGCGGTCGCTGCGGCCAGCCTCAACATCGCACGCGCCGGCTGCGACCCGGCCACATGGGAAGAAACCATTCAATTTAAAAATTGCCACGCCGTGGCTAATGACGTGCTGTAGCACGCGACAGACCGAGCCGCAAAAAGCGGCTCAAATCACGAGGAGATGCAGGACGATGAATTCCACAAAAAAATATGCACTAGCGGTCGCTATCTTGAGCTCAAGCATGGGCCAGGCATACGCCAGTGATGCGGAGGGCGAATACCATGGTTACTTCAGGGCGGGAGTCGGGTCGAACTCATCGAAAGGCTCGCAAGCCTGCTTCGGCCTGGAGGGCGTCGGCAAATACCGTCTTGGCAATGAATGCGATACCTACGGTGAATTCCTGTACAAAAAGGAGGTCGCCAAGTCAGCCAACGGCGCCAGCTTTGTCGGCAATGTGATGGCCGATTTCTCTAGCCCTTCTTCTGACATCGGCGACAACAAGCTTGGCCTGGCGCAGATGTTTGTGGAAGCGAAGAACATCGACTTCCTGAAGGGCGGCACTGCCTGGATCGGCAAGCGTTTTTACAATCGTCCCGACATCCATATTCTCGATTTCAAATGGCTGCAGGGCGACGGCGTCGGTGGCGGCATAAGCGATCTGCCTTTGGGTCCAGGCAAGTTCAGTTACGGCCTGTTCCGCAACGATATCGACAAGAGCAATGCCGCGACGCGCCACAATTTTACCTATGAAGGTTTGGCCGTGAATCCGAACGGCAGCCTCAAGTTCGATCTGACATTGATCAAGAAGGATGCCGCGGTCGTCGGTGCGCATAACGGCTGGTCGTTATCGGTGGTGCATATTCAAGACAAGGTACTCGGCGGCGACAACAAACTCGGTGTGCAGTACGGTGTCGGCCCCGGCATCAAGATCGGCGGCACCGGCGACATCATGCAGGGCTCGGAGGTTAAGCGCACGCGCGTGTTCGACAATATTACCTGGCAGGTCACGCCGGAATGGAGCGGCTCGGCCGTCGCGCTGGTACAACGCGACAAGAGCAGCGCCGGGACGCAAACCTGGACTTCGTTCGGCGTGCGTCCGGTATATGCATTGACGGACAACATCAAGCTGCAGCTCGAACTCGGTCACGATCGCATCAAGCCGGCAGCCGGCGGTGATGTACAGCAACTCACCAAGCTCACGTTTGCACCGACCCTCGCGGCCGGCAAGGCATTCTGGTCGAGGCCTGAATTGCGCGCATTCGTGACCTATGCCAAATGGAACCGCGCAGCGCAACTGGCTGCGAGCGCAGGCACGACGCTGTCGAGCACCGGCGTTTTCGGTGGCAGTACCAACGGCACATCGATCGGTCTGCAAGTCGAAACCTGGTTCTGATTTTGCAGTTTTATCCGCGCACGCAGAGTTTTTTGTGCGAGCCCAAGACTTCACATTCGAGTCAATTCGGGGGTCCGAGTTTTACGGTTTGCACGAGAACCGTTTCGCGTAATCGGTTCTCGGCGGCGCCGCGGCAGAGCAATTTCAACGTAAGCCGGTCATCATGCGCAGTGGCTGCTGGCAATCGTGCCGGTCCAGTTGGCGCATTCTCGATTCCAGGTCGTAAATGGACGTTGCCTCGGCAAGAAACGCTTCCTGCCGTGCGCGCTGCCGGTCTTCATGGCGCTGCGCCAGTGCGTTCAGGATGCCGGACAGATAAGCCGAGACGGACTTCACAGCCGACTTGTACGACACGCGGCCGAATGGCGATACAGGCGTACGTGCGGGCGGCGCCAAACTGGCGAGGTGGTTGGTAGCGGGTAGCGTAGACATTGAAAACTCCTATAAGGCTATCGAATTGCTGCATTGCGATATCACTATAAGAGATCGACAGTTATACATCCAATTGTTATCAATGATAATTGTTATCAATTTTGTGAATGGATTGGAACGCAGATGAATCACAATGTAGGCTGGGGACTGATTGGCGCCAGTAACATTGCGCGCGAGTGGATGATTGGTGCAATTCGTGCACAACCCGGGAATTCCGTGGTTGCGGTCATGAGCAGCAACGCTGCGCGCGGGGCCGCATTCGCTGCGTCGAATGGTATTGCCGCGTCGTACACCTCGGTAGCGGATTTGCTCGCCGACCCCGCGGTTGATGCCGTCTATATCAGTACCACCAATGAATTGCACGCTCAACAGGCCATCGCCGCCGCCGCCGCAGGCAAGCACGTTTTATGCGAAAAACCCCTGGCACTAACCATCGCTGATGGACATGCAATCATCGACGCCTGTCGGCAGGCCGGGGTCGTACTAGGCACCAATCACCACTTGCGAAATGGCGCGTCACATCGAGCCATCCGCGCACTGGTACAAGAAGGTGCAATAGGCCAACCCTTGTTCGCTCGCGTATTCCACGCGGTAAAGCTGCCCGAGAACCTGCAGGGCTGGCGCGTCAACAACCCGGCCGCAGGTGCCGGGGTCATTCTTGACATCACCGTGCATGACGTGGACACCTTGCGCTTCATCCTTGATGCCGAGCCGGTCGAAGCGATCGCGATGACACCGCGATCAACACTTGCGACTGAACTGATAGAAGACGGTGTAATGGCCGTGCTGCGTTTCGGAAACGGCGTACTGGCCCAGCTGCATGACGCCTTTACCGTGGAATACGCTGGAACGGGGATTGAGATACATGGCAGCGCGGGGTCGATCGTGGGACGCAACGTGATGACCCAGCAGCCCATCGGTGAAGTCGTGCTGCGCGATAGCAAGGGGGAGCATGTAATTGCCATAGAGCACACCAATTTGTATGACCACGCCTTGGCATCGTTCAATGAAGCGATTAAGGGTGCCAGTTCACCCGCTGCAACTGGCGAAGATGGCCTTCGGGCGTTGGCCGCGGCGTTAGCAGTGCTGGAATCATCACGCACGGGCAAGAGTGTCTTGGTGGCAGTGTGAAGCGGCAGCATGAAAAAGTGGATTGCGATGTCGTTATCATTGGCTAGTGATGCGTTCCCGTGCCGCGCCAATGCCAAGGGTAATATGGAAAAATGCCTGATTAACCCAGCATTGCAGAGTCCCAGCATCACGCCATCGCTCGTCGTGCTAATTGCAGGTGCAATTAATTCGGCAGTGCTGTTAAAGCTGGCGCTCTGAGCGGACCCGCTCGGAAATTGCGTGGCCGCAACATGGGAGGGTATTGGGACCTCCTTATATAGACCGATTCTCAATATTTTCTACAGGAGAACTAAAATGGCAGCGAAGAAAATTCTATTCTTGGTCGGTGATTTTGCCGAAGACTACGAAACCATGGTGCCGTTCCAGGCGCTGCAAATGGTCGGCCACACGGTGCACGCAGTCTGCCCCGGCAAGAAGAGCGGCGACAAGATCAAGACCGCGATTCACGACTTCGAAGGCGACCAGACCTATACCGAGAAGCCGGGCCACCTGTTCGCGCTGAATGCGAACTTCGATGACGTCGATGTCGGCAAGTACGACGCGCTGATGATCGCCGGCGGCCGCGCGCCGGAATATCTGCGCCTGAACACTCGGGTGATCGAGATCGTGCGCCAGTTCGCCGCCGCCAGCAAACCGATCGCCGCGGTCTGCCATGGCGCGCAATTGCTGGCCGCGGCCGACGTGATTCGCGGCAAGCGGATTTCCGCCTATCCCGCCTGCGCGCCGGAAGTGCGGCTGGCCGGCGGCGACTATGCGGACATCGAAGTGGATCGTGCAATCACCGATGGCAACTTCATCACGGCGCCGGCCTGGCCCGCCCATCCACAATGGCTGGCGCAATTCCTCAAAGTACTCGGAACCGAAATCGCACTCTGAGCATCAGATCGGGCCTCGCGGACCATCACTCCGGGCCGCGAGGCTGTCCTCACCGCTATCGCAAAGGCTGAATACCCATGCTCTCGAAGCCTCCCCGTTACAGAATCGGCCTGGCTGCAAGCCGGGCCCATCAAGATGCTGCCGACTCGGCATTAGTACGCTTGCTCCAGGGCGGGCAGGCGGCGATCGAGACCCATCTACAGCCGCAATTCATCGTCGTCGGCAGAACCCTGGATGCGATCCGCAATCACGGGCTGCTCCCGGGCTATCCATCGATCGAGCGATTTCCTTATGGCCGCGAAGGTGGCCTGATGATGCTGGTGTCGCGCGTCGTCGATACCGATCCGGCAAAGACCCTGGATGCGGTGATTTACTTGATGGATCCGGTCGATCCGTCGTCTAATTTTCCCGAAGCGCAGGCGCTGAAACGCCAATGCGTCATCCACGGAAAACCGTTTCTTTCGACCCTCGCCGGCGCCCGCGAGTGGCTGGAACTTGAAGCGGTGGCCGTCGGCGCAGCGCCCGATCCGACGCTGGATGCGACCTTTGATCTGGCCAATGAAAGCATCGCGCTGATTGCGCACGACGCGATGAAAGGCCGGATGCTGGAACTGGCCGAACAGCATTTTGAGTTGCTGGACAGGTTCGCGATGCGCTGCGCGACCGGCACCACCGGTGGATTGCTGAATCAGCTTGCGCAAAAGATCAAGGGCCAGGATGCCGGGCGCAATTGGGTGAGGCCTTTCCTGAGCGGTCCGATGGGCGGCGATGCGCAGATTGCCGAACTGATCCTGCATCGCCAATGCCGCCGTGTGCTGTTTCTGGAAGACCCGCATGTCGCGCGTCAGCATGAAGCCGATATTCAACTGCTGGAGCGCGCAGCGCGTACCGTCACCGATTATGCCTCTTGCAGCAGCGATGCCAAGGGTGTGGAGCGCTGGCTGAGTTTGCTGGCCGTGCGGAGCGAGCGCACTGCATGAACGCCGCTGCGGGACCGAGTGCAACAGACACAGGCGAAGCTCTTTGTCGCAATGCCTGACGCAGGTTGCACCGGGCGACGATCATTTTGATTGTGCTTCTTCACGCTGAAAATCGATGGCGATACAGTCGCAACACCAGTCCATAACCCGCCTGCGCCATCAAGCCAGGTTACCAACTTCGGATTGCATCGGAAGATAGCGATACGCTTCACTTCTGGATAATTCCCGATCGCCAAAAGCCGATTCGTAATCATCGCGCGATAGCGCCATCCTGATACCGACGCCACGCGTATCGGGGATTGCCCTGGGTTTTGCAATGACCACATCGACCCACTCGATCCGCGCATCATAGTCGAAAATAAAGTGCATCAATTCGCGCAATCTTGTCTCAAGCAGCGGCGTGTGCGGCTGCGCGGGCCATTCATCGGTGATCCACCGACATACCGGTTCATAATTCAGGCAATCCTCGATCGATTGCGGAAATGCCGGTGCGATCGCGCGCAGCGAAAGACTGATCCGTAGCGGTTGCAGTTCGCGTTCATGCTCCCAAATGCCGACCCGCGATTGCGTTTGTATCTCGTCGACCTCGATTGTCCAAGGTATTACTCGTGGGTTCATCTGGAACATTCAAAAAATTGAAACATGAGAAAAAAATCTTGCTAATCGGCCAGCTCGCGCAAGCGAACCTGATGCCGGCGCAATGCAGCAGGTCGCCGCTATCGGGGCGCGCCCGATCTCGGCAAGCTTATGCCGCCCGGGAAATGCGTGCTAGCGGCATGCAGTCTTCTGCATACACCGGGAAATGCCTGCACAACTGCCTTACCTGTTCACGCACGTGATGAATGACGGACTCATCGCCAGGGCGATCCAGCACATCGCACACCAGTGCCGCAATCAACTTCACCTCGGGCTCCTTGCAGCGTCGTGTTGTAACCGCTGGCGTAGCGATCCGTATTCCGCGCGCGGCGCAAGGCGCTTGCGCATTGTTGTTGACCGCAATGTGGGCCTGGCCCAATGCCAGATGCGCCTCTTTGGCACTGATCCGCTTACCCGCCAAATCGACAACAAACATATGGTTATGGGTGCCGCCCGAGACGACCTTGTATCCGCGCGCGAGAAATATCTCCACCATCGCACGGGCATTGGTAATCACCTGGCACTGATAGGCGATGAAGCTGCGGTCTAGCGCCTCTTTAAAGGCAACGGCTTTCGCCGCCATGACATGCATGGATGGGCCACCGTGCGCGTCAGGAAATACCAGCGCGTCAAGCTTCTTTTCGATCTTCGGATTGGTGCGCGCCAATATCACGCCGCCACGCGGACCACGCAGTGTCTTGTGGGTGCCGGCGGTGACGATATCCGCGATGGGAACCGGATTCGGGTACAGTCCCGCGGCCACCAAGCCGACCACATGGTCGATATCGACCAACAGATACGCCGCCACCTCATCAGCTATTGCGCGCAGGCGCGCAAAATCGAGTTTCCTGGATTGTTCTGAAAACACCGCAACGATGAGGCGTGGCCGGTGCTTGCGTGCCAGCGCATGCATCTGCTCATAGTCGATCTCGCCCGTTTGGCGATGCAGTCCGTAATGCACAACGTGATACAGACGGCCTGAAGAACTGGCGGCTGCGCCATCAGCCCAGTGTCCGCCATGCGCCAGGCTTGGTCCCAGAATGGTGTCGCCGGGATTGAGAAGCGCGGCGTATGCTGCCGTATTCGCCTGCGCGCTTGAATCGGGTTGCACATTCGCATAGGCGGCGCCAAACAATTGCTTGACGCGAGCAAGCGCCAGTTGCTCGATGCGGTCGGCCGGATTGGGATGATGTGCCGTATATTGATTGCTCAAGACCGACGCTTGCGCCTGCAACACACGTGGGCTGGCATAGTTCTCAGAAGCGATCAGCGTGACATGCTCTTCCTGGTAGCCCGATTCGTGCACCATTGCACCCCACAGCGCGGGATCGAAGGCGGCAATTGCATCGTGCTGGTGGATCATGGCTGAGACTCCGAGCAGCGATAGGACCCGCGGGAGGCTTCCCGCGGCCCTTGTCGCCAGCAGTTAGGCCGCTTTCTTCAGCAAGTTGTGCGGATCGATGACAAACTTTTTCGGCGTGCCGGCATCGAATTGCGCATAGCCGCTGGGCGCTTCGTCGAGCGTGATCAGTTGCACGCCGACGATTTCCGCAATATTGATGCGATCCCACAAGATTGCCTGCATCAACTGGCGGTTGTACTTCATGACCGGTGTTTGGCCGGTGAAGAAACTGTGCGATTTGGCCCATCCCAAACCGAGGCGGACGCTCAGACTGCCACGCTTGGCAGCTGCATCGACCGCACCCGGGTCTTCGGTCACATACAGTCCCGGGATGCCGATGCGGCCGGCGGCGCGCGTGACTTCCATCAATGAGTTGAGCACGGTCGCGGGGGCCTCCGCACGTGATCCTTCGTGACCATGCCCGCGCGCCTCAAACCCCACGCAATCCACTGCGCAATCGACTTCCGGCGTGCCGAGTATTTGCTCAATCTGTTCGGAAAGCGTCGCATCCAGCGATAGATCGACCGTCTCGAAGCCCACTTTACGGGCGTGCTGCAGTCGCGCCGGATTGACATCGCCGACGATCACCACGGCGGCACCCAGCAAGCGCGCCGATGCCGCCGCCGCCAATCCCACCGGGCCAGCGCCGGCGATATAGACCGTCGTGCCGGGGCCGACGCCGGCGCTCACCGCGCCGTGGAAACCGGTCGGCAGAATGTCCGATAGACACGTCAGATCCTTGATCTTGGACATGGCCTGATCCTTGTCTGGAAAACGCAGCAGGTTGAAGTCCGCATACGGCACCATCACGTATTCGGCTTGTCCGCCGACCCAGCCACCCATGTCGACGTAACCATACGCGCCGCCGGCGCGCGACGGATTGACCGTGAGGCAAACACCGGTGTGCTGTTCCTTGCAGGTGCGGCAACGGCCGCATGCGACATTGAACGGCACCGACACCAGATCGCCCTTCTGCAGCGTCTCGACATCGGCGCCGAGCTCGATCACCTCGCCGGTGATCTCATGGCCGAGCACCAGGCCCGCCGGCGCCGTGGTTCTGCCGCGCACCATGTGCTGGTCAGACCCGCAAATATTGGTCGAGATGACTCTCAGGATCACGCCGTGCCCGATTTTCTTGCCGTTCGGCGTTTCCAGCTTCGGAAACGGAATCGAATGCACTTCCACTTTGCCCTGCTCAATATAAACGACACCACGATTGCCTGACATATCATCTCTCCAGAATTTGGCGCTACGTCTTCGGTTCCCGCTAAAGTGCTTGTACGGGGCTAAACTGCTCTACTGCAAATTCGGCATGCAAATAATTTCAAGCAGATCGTTTGCGCAACACCGGCCAAACACCGGGCTCATTTTTCGCTGCGAGCCAGTTTTAGACGGGGTGTGTCTAGCGTTCAAGGACCACGTCACCGAGCGGTTTGCTGCAACAAGGCAAAATCCATCCCTGATCGATTTCACGCTGACGGATGCCGCCTGCGTGTTTCATGTCGACTTGCCCTGAAACCATTTTTGTTTTGCAGGTGCCGCACAGACCCTGCGTACACGATACCGGCAAGCGCATACCGACCTCACGTGCCGCTTCCAGTATGGTTTGACTGCCGCTGCAGGCCACTTCGTCGCCGCTGCGCGCGAAGCGCACCGTATGCCGGGCGGCCGGCTCGGGACTGGCGGCCACGCGCTGTTCCGCCTGTGCGGCAGGGACCGTTGCTGCGCTCAATGTTTCGAACGAAAAGCTCTCTTCGTGGTAACGCGCCATGTCAAAACCGGCTTGCTGCAATATCGTTCGCACCGCAGCCATATACGGTGCCGGGCCGCAGGTAAACACTTCGCGCTCCAGAAAATCGGGTGCGATGTTGTGCAGCACCGCCTGGCTCAGAAAGCCATTGAAGCCGGCCCACGCAGGCTGATCGCCGTGACGTTCGCAGACGAAGCCCAAACGGAAATATTGGTGATTGCGCGCCATCAATTCCAGCTCGCGCGCAAAAATGATATCGCTGGGCGTACGCGCACTATGCACGAACGCAATATCGGCATTCAGCGTCAAATCGTGCACCGCGCGCGACATCGACATCAGTGGCGTAATGCCGCTGCCTGCCGATAAAAACAAATATTTATGCTGCGCTGGCACGGCTTGCATGAAGCAGGAAAATTCACCCGCCGGACCGAGCACGCGTAGCGCGTCGCCTGCTTTCAGATTGTCGTGCAACCAGTTCGATACCGCGCCGCCTGGTACGCGCTTGACGGTAATCGACACGGTATCCGGACGCGTCGGGCTGGATGACAAGGTGTAGCATCGATTGATATTCTGACCGTCGATTTCCAGCTCAAGCGTGATGAACTGCCCCGGCGCATAGCGCAGCAAGCGTGGTTCCACTGCGCTTAGCACGAAGGTTTTTACATCGTGGGTCTCCTGCCGCACTTGGCGGCAGACCAGCGTGTCATCGCGATTGCGATCCCACAGGATCGGCGCCATCGATAGATCGGGTAGCTGCAAATCGACCATGAATTACTCTACCAAGGCAGACAAGCGATTGACATACCAGTTGCAGAATTTTTCCACCAGCATTTCGGTGAAAGGCGAATACGGCCCCGGCTCATAGGCATCGCTGCGAATACCCTGCTGCGATTGCTCCACCAGCGCCCGATCCTGTGCATTGGTGGCGACCCATACGGCGGTCAGATTGTCGAGGTTGTAGTCGCGCCCTTCGACTGCATCCTTGTGCACCAGCCAGGTCGTGCGCACCATCGTTTTTTCTGCCGAAATCGGCAATACCGTAAACGTCACGATGTGATCGCTCATGAAATGGTGCCACGAGTTCGGCTGCGTCCAGAACGACAAGCCGCCCAATGCCGCCTCGTCGAAATCGCCCAGCAATTTTTTGCAGGCCACTTCGGCATTCATGGTTTGCGATTGCCCGGCGCGATCCAGCGGCAAGCGTTCGGTGCGGAATCCGGTAATGCGGTCATCCAGATGTTCCAGCTCATTCGAGGGCAAACCGAGCGCTTCCCATTCGGCATGGCGGCGCTTCACGGTTTGCTGGTACTGCTCGAGTCCCTCGCAATTCTCCGGATTGGGCGCATAGCCGAAACCGTATTCGTACAGCGAGATGGTGAGTTCCGGATGGTTGGCGCGGCAGTGATAGCACTCGCGATTGTTTTCCATCGTCAACTTCCAGTTGCAGTCTTCGATGATATCGATCTGCTTGGCGATTTTGCAGTCGGCCATGCGATGCGGCGCGATATAAGGCTCCATCGCGCGCGCCATGTCGTCGATATCGGACGGCGGATTGTCAGCCAGACAAATGAACAGCAGGCCGCCGATATTACGCAAATGCACGGGTTTCAGCTTGTGCTGCGATACGTCGAATTGTTCACCCATATGCTCGGCAAACATCAGCGCGCCTTGCAGGTTGTAGGTCCATTGGTGGTAAGGGCAGACCAGGTTGCCGACTACGCCTTTTTGTTCCTGACACAAACGCGAACCGCGGTGGCGGCAGACATTGTGGAAGGCGCGCACCTGCATGTCGTCATCGCGCACGATCAACACCGAGGTGCGTCCGATCTCGACCGTGATGTAATCGCCCGCTTCGGGCACGCTCGGTTCCGGGCCGACATAAATCCAGTGCTTGCCGAAGATCAATTCCATGTCCAGCTCAAAAATCCCTGGATTGGTATAAAACGGCGCTTCCAGACTGTACTGCGGCTTACGGCGTGCCAACAGGGCGTGAATATCCGGTGTCTTGGCTGTCATTTGAATGGTTTTCATACGCAATAATCAAAAGTCGATGAGACGATGTTCACGTAAATAGGTGAGCAAGACTTGTGCTTTTGCGACAGCATTTCCCTGTTTAACGACTTCTCCGCCGCGCGCACCGCTATCGCCGCCGATTGCACCCAACATCCGGCTATGGCCGCTTTGCGCCACCGTGGCCTTGAACGGACGGGGGCGACGGGCGGGCTCATATTGCCAGGCAGACGCGGCAATATTGCCAGAATGACCACCACCTGTGGTTTGCGTGATGCGGCCGACTGCGGCGCGTGCATGGGCGAACTGCCGCGTTTGCGGCGCGCGCGGGTGCACCGCCAGTATCGCCGGCGCCGACATTTCCAGCCGGCGCCGCATCCCCTTGGGCAAAAACTGGCGCACAGTGAGCAGGCGGCCTTGCAGCGTCGCTTCCAGAACGTCGGCGATCAAGGGCATGCGCAATCCCTCGGCCAGCAGATAGGGCAACAGGCCGGACGCAGTTTGTCCCTCCGATCGGTTGCCGCATAGCACGAGATCAAAGCCGGATAAGCGCGCCAGCAAGGCCGGCACCACATCGGCTTCGGCCGGCACTGCCAATACCTCGATGCTGGCGGCGCCCAGTCCCAGGTAATCGCGCAAGTCATCTGCGCTCGCGCTGCCTGCGCACAGCACCGTGAGTCGTTCCGGCAGCGCCAGCGAGCAAGCCAGTTCGAGTGCCGCCGCGTCGCTTGCGCTGCGCAGCGGTCGGCCACTGACCGGGTGCCGGGCGTGTGATACGAGTACCGCAATCTTGAGGGAATGGTTCATATTGTCGGGAGCCTTGGGGAAAAATTTCACTTGCATTCCCGCCCCTTCAAGGGGAGGGTTAGGGTGCGGATGGGTTAAAAATTATGGCGACACTTGCGATGTACCCCATCCCCCACCCAACCTCCCCCTTGAAGGGGGAGGAGCCTAAAAACCGCGCTGTGCTTGACTCTTGAGACTCACGGGTAAAGACCAGGTCGTAGGATGGGTAGAGCATAGCGAAACCCATCGCTTTTTCCTGATACACCTGATGATGGGTTTCGCTACGCTCTACCCATCCTACAAATGCACTCATTTGCGTAAGTCCTACTAATACGTACTCGCAGTACGCGCCTGTTGCACCAATTGCAACAACGCTTGCATCAAGGCTTGCGTATCCTCGACCAAGGTCAGATTGGCGCGCTTGGCAATCGGTGCGCTCTCATCCAGGTTGACCGAAATCACATGGCGGCAATCTTTAATGCCTTGCAAATGCTGGACCGCGCCGGAGATGCCGAGCGCCAGATACACGCTGGCCTGCACGGTCTTGCCGGTGGCACCGATTTGCTTGCCGCGCGCAAAGCGCCCATCGTCCACAGCGACCCGCGACGCGCCGGTGGCGGCACCCAGCACTTGCGCCAACGCGGTAAAACTTTCCATATCGCGCATGCCGTTGCCGCCCGACATAATGAAATCGGCTTCTTCCAGCGCAATCTGATCCGGGCTGCTCGCTTCCAAACCCAGATCGCGCACGCCTTCGTCCGGCAAGGCCGCCAGTACTGGCGCCGGTTGCACTTGACCATGCCCGACGAAAGGCAGATTCGCATCGACGGCATGGCGCGCCAGCAGCATGATGTCAGGCAAGGCACAGCGCGCGAATCTGCCGCCTGGAATGATGCGGCAAGCGCTGTCGCTGCTCAGCTCCACCACGTCGGTCGCAATCGTGCGCCGGGTGCGCGCAGCCAGCCGGCGCCCCAGATCGGCATCGGCGTTGCGGTCGGGCAGGAGAATGTGCTGCGGCTGATATCTGGCAATGAGTTCCTGTACCAGCGCCAGCTTGAGGGCCGGATTAAACTGCGTGGCCGCGAGTTGCGGCAGCTGGATCACGGTATCCGCCGCAGCCGCGCCCAGCTCTTCGCCGGTGCCGCCCAGCACGGCCACCACGACACCGGTGTGCGCATCGGCCAGCAGCGCGGCAGCGGCAATCGCCTGTCGCGCATGTTCGTCCAGCGCGCCGCGTTCGCTATGCAGCAACACCAGGATGTGACGGCTGGCTGCCTGCGTGCTGCGCAAGGGCTTTTGTTGTGCCGCATGTTGCGACGTATGCACCTCGCGCGAACCCTGTTCGGTCCCGACGATGATGCGCTTCCTGCCGCTGGCGGCGATGACATAGGGACGGCGCGGATTGACGCGGCGCACAGCCTGCTGATGTTCCATTTAATCCCCCAAGCGTTGCGCAACCAGTTCGGCCAATTCCATCACTTCCGGGCGTGGACCCACCACGCCTTCGAGCATCCCGGTACAGTTCGGGCACGCTACGGCGACCGTCTCGGCACCGGTGGCGCGCGCATCGGCAATGCGAATATCGGGAATCCGCGTGGTACCCGGAATATCGGTAAACGGCGCCCCGCCGCCGCCGCCGCAACAGCGGCCGCGTTCGCGCGAACGTTCCATTTCGCGCACGCTGATACCGAGTGCGCGCAATACCGCGCGTGGCGCTTCGAGTTCGCCGTTATAGCGGCCCAGATAGCAAGGGTCGTGATAAGTCAGCGGCGCAGCGGGCGGCGCGTCTTTCAGGCGGATCCGCTGCTGCTGGAACAACTGCGCTAGCAATTGGCTGTGGTGCCATACATCGTAGCGACCACCCAGTACCGGATATTCATTTTTCAGGCAATGGAAGACATGCGGGTCCGGCGTGACGATGTGCTTGAATTGCAATCCATCGAGCAGCGCGATATTGCCCTGCGCCAGTTTTTGAAACGTCGCTTCATCACCCAAACGGCGCGCCAGATCGCCACTATCGAGCTCGGCCTCGCCCAGCACCGCAAAGCGTACGCCCGCATGTTGCAGCACCCGCACCAAGGCGCGCAGCGCCCGCTGATAACGCATATCGAATGCGCCTTCACCGGCAATCAATAGCCATTCGATTTCCTGCCCGGTCGCGAGCGTCGGTACATTCAAGTCGATCGCCCAGTGATAACGCACCGCCTTCGGATAGCCGCCGACGGTGTCGGTATGGCGTAAATTCTCCAGCGCTTGCGCCCCCTTTCCAGGCACCGCACCTTGCACCATAGTTTGCTCGCGGCGCAGGTCGACGATGGCATCGACATGCTCGATCAGCATCGGGCATTCCTGCACGCAGGCGCGGCAAGTGGTGCAAGACCAGATCGTGTCGGCATCGATCAAGCCCGGCACGATCGCCTGGTGCGGCGCGCCCCGGTGTTGCCCGACCGGCTTGCCGGGATAAGGCGTGCCGGCATAGGCCGCATCGCTTTTGCTGGCCAAGCCTGCCACCAGATCCTGAATCAGCTTTTTGGGATTCAGTGGTTGCCCGGCCGCGAGCGCCGGGCAAGCCGCTTCGCACTTGCCGCACTGCACGCAGGCATCGAAGGACAACAGGCGGTTCCAGGCGAAATCCGCCGGTTTCGCGACTCCATAGTCGCCCCTGGACAATTGGAGCGGCTTCAAATCGGTCGAGCGCTTGCCGGAAAAACGTTCGGGACGCGGATGAAATGCCAAATGCAGCAAACCGGCGACCGCGTGTTTCATCGGGCCGCCAGCACCAATCCCGAGTGCCAGTTCGGCACCGCCTATTACCAGCAGCGCAATGACGATGAAAGCCGGAGCCTGGCCGCTGGCAGGCGCCCACCATGCGGCCAAACCGGCACCGCAGGCAAAAACGGCCAGCGTAAAAGGCAGGCGCATCCAGGGCCCGCGCGACAAACGGGTGGGTGGCGCACGCCGACGCCAAGCCATCAGTGCCGAGCCTGTCAACATCAAGGCCGAGGCTGCCAGCAGCACGCGGTCCAACAGCGGTGAATACAATGCCAGCCCGTAGTTGATCGCAATGACCAGAATCGCCAATACCGCACCGCCTGCCACTGCCACGTGAGAACGCGCAATGAAAGGCTCGCGCGCCACCACATGATGCAAGTCGACAAAATAGCGTTTCGGAATCGCCAGCAAACCGCTCCACGCAACTCTCGCAGGGCGACCGTTGTGCCACAGTCGCGCGCGCTGCGCCAAGCCCAGCAGCAGCAGCCCGAAGGCACACCAGAACAATAGAGTCAGGACCAGCGGAAGCATATTAAAAGTCCTTGCACAAGCGCAGCGCATCGTAAATGGCCGCATGGATGTTATGCATCGACACGCAGTCGCCGACCCGGAACAACAGGAACTGGCCGTTTTCCAATGGCTGCGCCAGACTGGGTTGCGGCTCTGCGGCAAACAGCGTGTGGATGTCGGTTTGCCCCAGATTGGCGGAACGCTCTTTCAGCTCCCAATACAGGCCATCGTTGGGCAGGATGCCGTTTTCGATCACGACTTGATCGACTTCGCGCTCTTCCAGCTCTTCGGTATATTCGTTGCGCAGCACCGCAATCAGCTTGTCGCCCTCGCGCTGCACGCTGTCGAGCCAGTAATTGGGCGTCATCACGACGCCTTGCGCATACATGCGGCGGTAGAAAATCGGGAAGGTGGTACCGCCCACGTCGTCCGCCACTTTGACATCGGGCGTGACGATTTCGACGACACTGCCGCGGCTCGCCAAGAAGTCAGTCACGCCGGCACCGGCCTGGTTGCTGACGCCGTCATACACCAGCACATTTTTTCCAGGCGCCACTTTGCCGGAAAGTATGTCCCAACTGCTGACCGCCAAGCCTTCACTCGCGCCCCACGCCGGCACTTGCCCGGTATGACTGGTGCCGCCGGTGGCTAGCACCACGATATCGGGTTGCTCCGCCATAATGGTTTTAGCATCGGCTGCCACACCCATGCGACGATCCACCCCCAGGCGCTTGGTTTCCATATCGAACCAGCGCACGATGCCGGCCATTTGTTCGCGTTGCGGCGCCTTGGCAGCGAGCATGATTTGACCACCGACCTGCTCGCTCTTTTCAAACAACACCACGTCGTGGCCGCGTTCGCGCGCGACGCGGGCCGCTTCCAGCCCGGCTGGGCCGGCGCCGACCACGACCACCTTGCGCTTTTTCCCTTGCGATTTTTCAATCAGGTGCGGCATGGTTTGCTCGCGGCTGGTGGCGGCGTTTTGCACGCATAGCACATCCAGTCCGTTATATTGGCGATCGATGCAATAGTTGGCGCCGACGCATTGCTTGATCTGGTCTTCGCGCCCGTCGCGAATTTTCACCACCAGATACGGGTCGGCGATATGCGCGCGCGTCATGCCGACCAGATCGCACATGCCAGCCGCCAGAATGCGCTCGGCCTGCACCGGGTCGCGTATGCTTTGCGCGTGCATCACCGGCAACGACACGACCGATTTGATGCCGGTCGCCAAGTGCACGAAAGGCTCCGGCGGCAACGCCATCGGCGGCATGCAATTGACTAGCGTGTTATGCGTATCGGCACCGGAGCCAATCACGCTGATGAAATCGATCAGCCCGGTCTGCTCCATTGCTTGCGCAATTTCCTTGAGCATCTCGTGGCTCAAGCCATCTTCGTGGAATTCATCGCCGCACATGCGCAAGCCTACGCAAAAATCGCTGCCGACTGCTTCGCGCACCGCGGTCAGCACCTCAATCCCGAAGCGCAAGCGGTTTTGCAGACTGCCACCATATTCGTCGACCCGCTTGTTGGTGCGCGGGCTCCAGAATTGGTCGATTAAATGCTGGTGTGCGGCAGAGATTTCGATGCCATCCATGCCTGCCGCCTGCACTCTCTTTGCGGCCGCAGCAAAATCTTGCACGATGCGGCGGATCTCATGCATCTCGATGGTCTTGGCATTGCCACGATGCACCGGCTCGCGGATGCCGGAAGGGGTGACCAGGTGCGGCCAATGTTCGCCGTGATAATTGGAACGGCGCCCCATATGGGTCGCCTGAATCATGATTTTTGCACCATGCTTGTGCATGGTTTCGGCCAGGCGCGCCAACGGCTCGATGATGCGGTCATGCGACAGATCGACCGATTTCCACCAGCCCTGCGGGCTATCGATGGAGACCGAGCTGGAGCCACCGCAAATCGCCAGGCCCAGGCCGCCTTTGGCTTTTTCTTCGTAATAGCGGATGTACCGCTCGCCCGGCAAACCGTTTTCGGCGTACACCTCGGCATGCGCGGTGCTGATGATGCGATTGCGAATCGTCACCTTGTTCAAGGTGATCGGCGCAAACAGGTTCGGATAGCGCATGCAAACCTCTTATTTTGGTTCAACGGTAAACACGCAGTACGCATGGCCTTCGGCCGCGCATTGCGTTTCGCGGCTGACAGTCGTGTAACTGCGGTCGGTGTTCTTGGCCACCCAATCCATCGCACCGGAAAACCAGCCGGCAAACATGTAGCACAGCTTGTCTGTCGCTTCGGGTTGCGCCAGCACAAAGGTGGAATGGTGCAGCGTAATGCGGGCATGGCCGGTTGCCGCGTCGGCTGACTCAAAAGCAAACAAGCCCCAGCCGCGCTGCGACAGGCGCTTCAGATAATGCTCATACACTGCGATACCGGATAAGCCATGCATGGCCGCTTCCTTGTCGCACCAGTAATAGGCCGACTTGTAGCCGGCATCGTATAACTGTTGCGCATAGCGCTCGCGCCCCAACGCAGCTTCAATCGCCGCATGGTTGTTGACAAAAAAATGCCGCGGCACATACAGCATCGGCAGGCTGTCGGTAGTCCATACGCCGGTGCTTTCATCTACGTCGATTGGCAATTGCGGTTTCATGGTTGGGTCTTTCTTATGAGAGAACAGTTGTAATCAATGCGCCAACAAAGCTGTCGTCATGCGCCCCAGACCTCAGCAAACACACGCACCCAGTTCTCGCCCAATACCTTGCGGATACGCGCTTCCTTCCACCCTGCTTTTTCCATCGCTGCGGTCAGATTCGGAAATTCACCTATGGTGCGGATGCCGAGCGGATTCAATATCGTGCCGAAGCTGGTCAGCTTGCGATAGCGTCCCTTGTCATGCGTGATCCAGTCAAAAAACCCCTTGTCGTAACCTTGCGTGAAGTCGGTGCCGACGCCAACGCAATCTTCACCAACCAGGTTGATCACGTAATCGATCGCCTCCACATAGTCATCCACCGTTGCCTCGATGCCGCGCTTCAGGAATGGCGGGAACATGGTCACGCCAATGAAGCCGCCGTGATCGGCGATGAAGCGCAACTGTTCGTCGCTCTTGTTGCGCGCATGTTCTTTCAGGCCGGAAGGCAGGCAGTGCGAATAGCAGACCGGTTTTTTCGATTCGAGAATCGCTTCTTGCGAAGTGTTGCCGCCGACATGCGAGAGATCGACCATGATGCCGACCCGATTCATTTCCGCGATCGCTTCGCGGCCGAAACCGGACAAACCACCGTCGCGCTCATAACAGCCGGTGCCGATCAGGTTTTGCGTGTTGTAGCAAAGCTGCACTACCCGCACCCCCATGTCGGCATAGGCTTCGATATAGCCGAGGTTGTCTTCAAACGCATGCGCATTCTGAAAGCCCAGCACGATGCCGGTTTTATTGCTCTTTTTGGAATCCAGAATGTCTTGCGTGGTACGCACCAGCGAAACCAGTTCGCCGTTCTCTCGGATCAGCTTCTTCATGTCCGCGATATTGTTGACGGTATCCTGAAATCCTTCCCACACCGACACGGTGCAGTTGGCCGCGCTCAAGCCGCCGCGGCGCATGTCCTCAAATATCGAGCGATCCCATTTGGCAATAATCAAGCCGTCGATTACCACGGAATCGTTATGCAGATTGCTCATGTTCTCTCCTGAAAATTGTGTGGCGGCGCTCAGTAAATCGGGAATTGTGCGCACAGTGTCGACACTTCGGCACGTACGCGTTGCTCGATCGCGGCATTGCCTTGCGGGTTGTCGCGCAAGCCGTTCAACACTTCCAGCATCAACGCGCCAATCCGGCGGAACTCCTCCACACCGAAGCCGCGCGTGGTGCCCGCCGAAGTGCCCAGACGCACGCCGGAGGTGATGGTCGGCTTTTCATCGTCGAATGGAATACCGTTTTTATTGCAAGTGAAGCCGGCGCGCTCCAGCGCATGCTCGGTTTGATTGCCTTTTAATCCCATCGGCCGCAGATCGACCAGCAATAAATGGTTGTCGGTGCCGCCGGTCACCAGGTCGACGCCGCCGGCTTTCAGCACTTCGCCCAGCGCGCGCGCATTGTCGACCACGGACTGGATGTAGTGCTTGAAGTCGGGCCGCAGCGCTTCGGCAAACGCAACCGCCTTGCCTGCGATCACGTGCATCAAGGGTCCGCCTTGCAAACCTGGGAATACTGCGGAGTTGATCTTTTTCGCGATCTCTTCATCGTTCGTCAAGATCAGGCCGCCGCGCGGTCCGCGCAGGGTCTTGTGCGTGGTCGACGTCGTCACGTGCGCATGCGGCACCGGGCTGGCGTGCACGCCAGCCGCGACCAGTCCGGCAATGTGTGCCATATCGACCATCAGGTAAGCACCTACCGCGTCGGCAATCGCGCGAAAACGCGCCCAATCGATCTCGCGTGGATAGGCCGAAAATCCGGCAATGATCATCTTCGGTTTATGTTCATGCGCCAACCGTTCCACTTCGTCGTAATCGACCCGGCTGTCTTCGCGCCGCACACCATATTGCACCGCCTTGAACCATTTGCCAGACATGGCCGGCTTGGCGCCATGCGTCAAATGTCCGCCCGCCGACAACGCCATGCCCAGCACGGTGTCGCCCGGCTGCAGCAATGCCAGCATGACCGCGCCATTGGCTTGTGCGCCCGAGTGCGGCTGCACGTTGGCAAAGCGCGAGCCGAACAATTGCGTGACGCGCTCAATCGCCAGGCTCTCGACCACATCGACTTGTTCGCAGCCGCCGTAATAGCGTTTGCCCGGATACCCTTCGGCGTATTTGTTGGTCAGCACCGAACCCTGCGCTTCCATGACCGCGCGCGAAACGATGTTTTCGGACGCAATCATTTCGATCTGGTCGCGCTGGCGCAACAGTTCGCCGCTGATGCCGGCCATGATTTGGGGATCGGTTTCGGACAGCGTGCCGCTAAAGAAAGACTGGTTCAACATGGGTTCTCCGTAGATTAGGTTGCCTAAGTTTCGTTGTTAGCAGTAGACGACGTTGACCGCCAGTCCGCCAAGCGAGGTTTCTTTATATTTGCTCTGCATATCGACGCCGGTCTGGCGCATGGTTTCGATCACTTGATCGAGCGACACCAGATGCGTGCCGTCGCTCATCAAGGCCATCCGGGCCGCATTGATCGCCTTGATCGCGCCCATGCTGTTGCGCTCGATGCAAGGCACTTGCACCAAACCATTGATCGGATCGCAGGTCATGCCCAGGCAATGTTCCATCGCAATCTCGGCGGCATTTTCAATCTGTGCATTGCTGCCGCCCAGCACCGCCGCCAAGCCGGCAGCCGCCATCGAGCACGACACGCCGATCTCGCCTTGGCAGCCCATTTCAGCGGCGGAAATCGAGGCGTTGCGTTTATACAGCATGCCGATTCCTGCTGCGGTGAGTAAAAACCGCTGCACGCCATCGTCGTCGGCGCCCTCGCAATAGCGCGTGTAATAAGACAGCACAGCGGGAATCACGCCGGCCGAGCCATTGGTCGGCGCGGTGACCACGCGCCCGCCGCTGGCATTTTCTTCATTCACCGCAATCGCAAACGCGCTGACCAGATCCATCAAGGCAAAATCGGCGGTCAATTTGCCGTTATGCCCGAAGCCCGCTTGCCGATACAGCGCAGGAGCGCGGCGTTTCACGTTCAAGCCGCCAGGCAGCACGCCCTCGGTGTTGAGACCGCGCTCGATGCAGGTGCACATGACCTGCCACACCGCCATCAGCCGCGCGCGGGTGCTCTCCGCGTCTTGATAGGTCAGTTCATTTTTCCAGACGATATCGGCGATGCTGCAATTTTCACGTTCGCACCATGCCAACAAATCCTGTGCGCTGGCAAAAGGGCATGGCCCGGCATGGGCTTGCCCGCTGCTGCTGGCGTGCGCTGCGATTTCCGCCTCGTCCATCACCGCGCCGCCGCCAATCGAAAAATAATCGCGCTGCAACAGCAGTGCGCCGTGCGCGTCGTAAGCACGCAAGCGCATCCCATTCGGGTGTTGCGGCAGACTCTGCCGCTTGTGAAACAACAGATCGTGGTCGCAGGCAAAAGCTATCTCCTGCACGCCGCCCAGCACTAAGCGCTGTTGCGAGCGAACCGCATCGATGCGCTGCTGCGCGCTGGCCGGATCGACCCGATGCGGCACTTCCCCCAGCAATCCCAACAGCACCGCACCATCGGTGCAGTGACCAACGCCGGTCAACGCCAGCGAGCCATATAAATCTACCTGCACGCGCGCCACTTGCGTCAGTTGCGGATGCAATAGCTGCAAGAAACGACTGACTGCCAGCATCGGGCCGACGGTATGCGAGCTGGAAGGCCCGATGCCGATGCGGAACACTTCGAATACGCTAAATGGCATGGCGCGGCCTTCCTATAGCAAACCGAGGACGGGATGGCCGGCGTCATGTTCGAGCTCGCTGATGCCCAAGCCATACGGACGGGCTGCCTGGCGCAGCAGGGGCCACACATAATCGGCAAAGCTGCGCCGGAAAATCACAAACACGCCGTGTGCATCGATCCGATACACCAGCATGTTGGCCTTGCCGCACACGGTGCCGACTGCCCGTCCCTCGGTAATCGTCGAAAAGTCGTACACGCCCACATGGTGCAGCACCGCGAGCTGCTTGGTTCCGCTCAAATACACTTGCGTCAAGCCGCCGGAATTGTCCACCATCTGCGCATGCAGGCCATCCGATGCCGCTTGCAGGCGGGCCAGGCAATTTGCCAGTTGTGCACGGGCACACACCAGCAGCCATTCGTCCGGTGCCTGCCACAACAGCACGCCATGCGGTGTGCGGATAAAGCTGCTGGGCTGGGTCGGCGGCGCGACACCGAGCACGTCTTGCACGGCCGCGTTGAAAGCGGCATCTTGCGCATCGCCGCGCACCACGAGGTAGCCCAACAGCGGCACCTCGTTCATCCAGACGCCGCACGTGTCGTCTTGCGGGCGCGCTTTGGCCTGCAGACCGAAGGCATGCAGCGGCGATTGCAGATACGGTTTGAACGCGGTGCCGGCTCCCGACGGCGAGTGCGAGTAGCCTTTGAGCATCGGGCCGCCTCCCGACGGAGCTTGCAAATAGGCATTAAACATTGTGACGTCCTCCTTGCGGATCAACAAATACCGGTGAAACGATTTTCGCCTTGGTGACTTTGCCGCCATCCCACGCATACAGGGTTTGGCCTTCCTTGACCGCGCCGCCTTCCACCATGGCCAGCGCGACTGAATGTCCCAGGAAAGCACTGTGATAACTGGAGGTGACATGCCCCAGCATCTGCACCTGGCCGCCGGTGTGCGGGCTCTCCAGGATCTGCGCACCCTCGGTCAATACCGCGTGCGGGTCTTCGGTCATCAAACCGACCATTTGCTTGCGATCGCTGCGGGCCGTATCGGCGCGCGCCAGCGAACGCTTGCCGAGGAATGAATACGGCTTCTTCATGCTGACCGCCCAGCTCATGCCAAGGTCGATCGGCGTGACCGAACCATCGGTATCCTGTCCAACGATGATGAAGCCCTTTTCCGCACGCAGCACGTGCATGGTTTCGGTGCCGTAGGGCGTAATGTCAAATTCAGCCCCGGCCTTCATCAGCGCTTCCCACATGTAGTGGCCGTAGCTGGCATCGACGTTGACCTCATACGCCAACTCGCCGGAAAAGCTGATGCGGAATACGCGCGCCGGAATCCCGGCCACGGTCCCGGCCCGACAATCCATGAACTTGAACGCTTCGGGCGACAGATCGATATCGCTGCATAATCTGGCGAGCACGGCGCGGCTCTTCGGCCCCACCAGCGCGGAGGTGGCCCAATGGTCGGTGACCGACGTCAGATACACCTTCAGCTCAGGCCATTCCGTTTGCAGCCAGCGTTCCAGCCATGACATCACGCGCGCGGCGCCGCCGGTGGTCGTGGTCATCAGGAAATGCTGATCGTCCAGGCAAGCGGTCACGCCGTCGTCCATGACCATGCCGTTTTCATCCAGCATCAAGCCGTAACGGCATTTCCCCGGTGCCAGCTGACTCCAGGCGTTGGCGTACACCCGGTTCAGGAATTCGCGCGCATCCGGCCCGCGCACATCGATTTTCCCGAGCGTGGAGGCGTCCAGCATGCCCACCCCATTGCGGGTCGCGACGCATTCGCGATTGACTGCCGCGTGCAGATCTTCACCAGCCTTGGGAAAGTACCAGGGGCGCATCCACTGGCCGACCACCTCGAACTTCGCGCCGCGCGCGCTATGCGCGGCTTGCATTGCCGTGTAGCGGGATGGATCGAAGGTGTCGCCGCACATGGCGCCGGCCAGCACCCCGAACGCAACCGGCGTGTAGGCGGGACGATAGGTGGTGGTGCCCACTTCGGAAATCGGTTTGCCCAGTGCTTCAGCGGTAATCGCGAAGCCATTGACGTTGGATAACTTGCCCTGGTCGGTGCCGAACCCCAAGCCCGTGTAACGCTTCACAAGTTCGATCGAGCGGTAGTTTTCACGCACCGCCAGATGAATATCGGAGGCCGCCACATCGTTTTGGAAATCGACAAACGCCTTGGCGCCATGTCCTTCCGCCTTACCATCGGGCACCCGGAAAATGCGGCGCGCCGGCGCCGCATCGACTGCGCAATTGATGCCGACCGCGCGCGGTGCCGATACCGAAGTCGGTTTGCCGAGCGTCGTGCATAAAGCCAGCACCGTGCGCGTGGTCTGGGCCAGCGCGGCATGCAAACCGAATTCACCGACTACCGAGCCGACGCAAGCCACGCCGGCGCGGCCGTCAGATGGCGCAACGAAGGCCAGCTTTTCTTCGCTCCACTGCGGACGGCTGCCGTTGTGGCAAAACAGGTGCACGTTGGGCGACAGGCCGCCGGACGACAGCAGCAAATCACAGCGCACGTTCGGCCCGCTAGCGACCACGCGATTTTGTTGGCCATCAAGCCGCACCAACTGCGCGCCGCTCACCGCGCGACCGCCCAATGCCGACGCAATGCCATAGCCGTTGAGCAATTCCACACCTGCTTCTTTCGCCGCCTTGGCACGCGCGGCGAGGCCGCCTTCGGCACGGGTGTCGGCCAGCGTCACCGCTGCCCCGGCTTGCGCCAGATCGCGCGCCGCGCCATATGCCCAGTCGTTGCTGGTCAACACCAGCACGCGTTGTCCGGCACGCACCTCATAGCGGTTCAGATAAGTCTGTCCGGCGGCCGCGGTCATCACGCCCGGCAAATCGTTATTGCCAAACACCAGCGGTCGTTCAATCGCACCGCTGGCCAACACCACATGACGGGCGCGGATTTTGTGCAGACGTTGGCGCGGCAATTCGGGGTTGCGTTGCGCCGGCGACACATGGTCCTGGATCAGCTCGACCGCTTGCACCAGATTCTGGTCATGCAGCGCAAATGCGGTGGTGCGCGGCAAACGTGTCACATTCGGCAAGCCGTCCAGCTCGTTGACGCAACTGCGCAACCAGGTCAGCGCGCTGTAACCATCGACGTTGGATTCATGGTCCGACAATAACCAGCCGCCCATTTCCGATTGTTCGTCCACCAGCATCACGCGCAGCCCGGCGCGGGCCGCGATCAAGGCCGACCAGATGCCGCAAGCCCCGCCGCCCACCACCAACACATCGACATGGTGGTGCAAGTGATCATAGTGTTCCGGATCGGGCTGCTCCGGCGCATGGCCATAGCCCGCCGCGCGGCGAATCAGGTCTTCATACAGCGGCCACATCTTCGCCGGCGCCATAAAGGTCTTGTAATAAAAACCTGCCGGCATAAACCGTGCGGCACGGCCCATGATGCTTTTCACGTCGACCTTCAGCGAAGGCCAGCCGGTGGTGGAAAACGCCTGCAAACCGGCATACATTTCCACTTGCGTGGCTTTCAGATTGGGAACGGTGCCGGCGCCCTGCTCCAGCTGAATCAGTGCATTCGGCTCTTCCGCTCCGGCACCGATGATGCCACGCGGACGACCGTACTTGAAGCTGCGCCCGATCATGCGCACGCCATTGGCGAGCAATGCCGAAGCCAGCGTATCGCCGGCGTAGCCCTGATACGACTTGCCGTCAAAGCTGAAGGACAGCGACTGTTCGCGTTTGATGCGCGAGTTGGGGCGATTTACACGATGCGAGTTCAAGCTTCCTCCTGCAGATAAAGGCGTTTGCCTTCGGCCAGCGTCCAGCAGCCGGCGATTTCGTGGGTGGCGGTGTGGCGCTTGACCACCACCACCTTGCGGCAGCCGGCGGCGTGCAGCCATTGCTCCCAATGCCAGCCCTTGGAATTTTTGCGCATGAAGACGTAATCGCCCCATTCGGCATCGCTGGCGCTATCGGGCGTCGCCGGGCGCACAATAAAGGCTTCCCCGGCATTGCTGAATTCTTCTTCTTCGCGCGCCTCGGCGCAGTGCGGACAGTGCAATATAAACATGAGCCAGTTCTCCTTAACCTAGAAACGGTAGTTGAACGCGCCCGATGGTGCGTTCGGACGGATGGCTGGCGCGAAGCGACGACGCAGCAGGCCTATGCCTGCAAGGAGGAGCGACAAAGCCAGGCGCCCGTCCGAACGCACCAGCGGGTGCGTAGCGCTCTCACCCATTTGGTGACTTGTGCCGAAGGGCGGAATAGTTGTGTTCATATGGCTTTCCAAACAAAAGTGAGCGGTCAACTGCCGTTTCTAGGTTTAGTGCGCGACGGCGGCTGCACCGTGCTCATCAATCAAATGCCCGGTGTGGAAACGGTCCAGCGCAAATGCGGCATTCAGCGGATGCGGGTCATCGTGCGCGATGGTGTGCGCAAACACGTTGCCGGAACCCGGTGTCGCCTTGAAACCACCCGTGCCCCAGCCGCAATTGAAGTACAAGCCCTTGACCGGCGACTTGCCGATGATCGGGCAGGCGTCCGGCGATACATCGACAATGCCGCCCCATTGGCGATTCATGCGTACCCGCGAGAACATCGGGAACAACTGGATAATGGCGGCGGCCGTATGTTCAATGATGTGCGGACTGCCGCGTTGCGCGTAGCTCAAATAACTGTCGATGCCGGCACCGATCACCAGTTCGCCCTTGTCGGATTGACTGACGTAACCGTGCACCGCATTCGACATCACCACGGTATCCAGCATCGGCTTCAGCGATTCCGACACAAAGGCCTGCAGTGGATGGCTTTCCAGCGGCAGGCGTATGCCCGCCATTTTGGCCAGCGTCGACGAGTGCCCGGCAGCCACGCAACCGACTTGATCGGCACGAATCAAGCCGCGCGAAGTTTGCACGCCGCGGATCCGTCCGCCTGCAATATCCAGCCCGGTGACTTCGCATTGCTCGATAATGTCGACTCCCAGATTGCTGGCCGCGCGGGCAAAACCCCATGCCACCGCATCGTGGCGCGCGACACCGGCGCGCGCCTGAAAACTGGCACCCATGATCGGGTAGCGTGCTTTGCTGCTGGTATCGAGCAGCGGGATGCGCTGCTTGACCTCGGCTGCGGACAGCACCTGGGCGTCGATGTCATTCAACAGGTTGGCATTGACGCGGCGTTCGATGTCGCGCATATCCTGCAGCGTGTGCCCGAGATTGAACACGCCGCGCTGACTGAACATGACGTTGAAGTTGATTTCCTGCGACAAGCCTTCCCACAACTTGAGCGAGTGCTCGTACAGCATCGACGCTTCGTCGCACAAATAGTTGGAACGCACGATCGTGGTGTTGCGTGCGGTATTGCCGCCGCCCAGATAACCGCGCTCCAGCACCGCGATATTGCGCACGCCATGTTCCTTGGCAAGGTAAAAAGCGGTCGCCAGGCCGTGCCCGCCGGCACCGATGATGATGACGTCGTAGGAGGACTTGGGCTCGGGACTGCGCCAAGCCGGTGTCCACCCTTCATTTTGTTTGAAGCCCTCTTTGATCAGGCTCCAAATTGAGTAGTTCTTATATGCCATGGTGCGCTTTCAAGCGTTGGTTTGTAGTCGTTATTATTGAGATTCCGCGCAACAAAAAATTGATTGCAACGGACAGCGACTTGCTTAATTACGACACGCAGGACGATGCCCAGCGCTTTTGTGCATCGATCAGGAACAGGCAACGAAATTGAGTGGGAAATTAAATGAAAACGCTGCGTGACAGAGCACTATCCGATGCGGCGATCAGGGACTCCGCCTGGGCGTTGGCTGGTGGGAGCGCGGCTCCAGAAAGTGTTGGGTTCTGATATGAACGCTTTATTCCCCCGTTTTATCAAACGCCCCCTACTGGAAAGATTTGGACGCCGATTGACAAGCAATGCGATGAATGACGCATCGGGAACTTAAAGCGTCGCGCCAAGACAATTCCGGACCCAGATTAAGCGTTTACATTGCGTTTGCTTTACTGCAAGAAACAAAGAGCGAGCTCGGCTACGTCAACGTCGACCACAAACCGGTCAACATGGTGGACATCGCCGCAGGCGTGGAGGCGATTACCGCTGACTGCACGCCAACTACTAAGGGTTGGCGGGCGGCGTCTCAAAAGGGCGCTTTTTTTTTGAGAATAGGTCCGGGAAGTCAGCCAGCAACCAGCGCGTGCGGGCCAAAGTATCGGCGCCGCACAAACGCTTCCCTATCTATTGAAATTCATTGACAGCAACTATTTAGTGGCCTTGCTGAAGGCAGAAAATCTTGGCATGACAACCTTTACAACCTTTGGAATGACTCAATGAAACAATCCCTACTCGCACTCGCCGTTATCGGCGCATTTGCAAACGCCGCACATGCGCAATCTTCCGTGACGGTCTACGGTCTGCTTGATCTTGCCTACACCTACCAAAACAAAATTGCAAAGCCTACCGCTACCGACCCGCGCGCCACTGACAGCTTGTGGTCGATGGTGCCGGGCAACCTGAATGGTTCCCGTCTCGGCTTCAAAGGCACGGAAGACCTCAGTGGCGGCATGAAGGCATTTTTCAAGATCGAAGGCGGTTTCAAGGCTGACACCGGCGCATCCGCGCAAGGTGGCCGCACATGGGGCCGCGCCACGGTGGTTGGCCTGTCCGGTGGTTTCGGTAGCGTTAGTGTCGGCCGTCAACCTGACCCTCTTTATGACCTGTCCTATCTCGGTAGTGCCATTGTTCCCTTCGGCCTGATCGTAAACAACGTCCACTCGTTGAACCTGGACCGCCTCGGCGGTGAGCGCACTGAAAACTCGATCCGCTGGGATTCCCCGAACATGAGCGGCGTCCGCGTCAGCGCCATTTATGGCCTGGGTGAGGAAGTTGGCTCGAGCTCCGCTGGCTCGGCATTCGGTGTGGCCGGCCAATACACCAACGGCCCGTTCGGCATCGGCGCTGGTTACTACCAGGCCAAACTCGGTAAGACGCCGGCTGATTTCGGCATTACCAATGGCTTTGACTGCGCTACTGGTGGGGGCGTTGCTGGCGACACCTGCGTCAAAACCTGGAGCGTGGTCGGCAACTACCAAGCCGGCCCGGCGAATCTCTACGCCTCCTGGTCGCACGTCAAACAGCCGCTAGCAAGTGCTGGCGCCGCTGTCGCCCCGTTGGCAACCGTGTTCGGAAAAGGAGTCGGTGGCCAATTCACCATCGCTGGCACCAACAACGACAAAATCGACACGCTGGACATCGGTGTCAATTATGCGCTGAACAGCCAGTTGACCTTGCTCGCCGCTGCGCAACAATCCCGCGCTAATTTCATCGGCGCATCCAAAGGCAAGCTGACCCAGTTCAACTTGGGCGCCGACTATGCGTTCAGCAAGCGCACCGACGTGTACGCGCTGGTCGCAAACCTGCACGCAACTGACATGTACAACCCGGGCATGTTCAACCAGAACGGTGGTGGGTCTGTCGGGCCTGGTGCTGACAATTCCCAAACCGCATTCCAAGTGGGGATTCGTCACAAGTTTTGATTTCCGCGGGGCTGGCGTGGCGCCGGCAACACTCAGCCCAATGAAGCCTAATGCGCTGCGAAAAAAAGCGGCGCCGGCGCGCCGCGTCAATCATCACTACCATTGCTCACCGAAGGAGACATCATGAAGCAATCTCTGAAACGGGTCGCGGCTGCATTCGCCGCGTCCACCCTTTGTGCGGTCGCCTGCATGCCAGCCCATGCAGCCGATGCGCCGAAGCGACCCAAGCACGTCCTGATTGTCGTATTCGACCAGATGCGGCCCGAATATGCGCAGCGCTTCGGCATGCAAAATGTGCTGACGCTCGAAAAAGAAGGCGTCCATTTCAAGAACGGCTACCTCGGTCATGTGCCGGCAGAAACCGTTATCAGCCACAACGTGATGGTGAGCGGCGTCTTTCCGAAGCATATGGGGTGGACGGAAGAAGCGTATCGCGACACGCATAACCTGCTCGGCAAAGGCGAAGGGGCGATGTGGGAGAGCGGCAGCCTGACCCTCGACCAATTCGGCACGCTGATTCGCCATAGCGGCTATCCGAAGCTGGTCGATTATCTGCATCTGGCGCGCCCCGGCGGCAAATTCATCGTGGTCGGTGAAAAGAGCTATGCAGTCGAGTCGATCGCCGCACCGAACGCCGACATCGCCGTGCGCATGTCGGATCGCATGAAGGACGTCACCAGGGAAACCGGTTGCGCCGAGCTGGGCGGCGCATGGCGCTACCCGACCGGACTCAATGTGCCAAGCTATCTGACCGAGCCGAAGTGCGGCCGTTTCTACATCAATTCCGACAAGGGCAACGATTACGGCACCAAGGCGCAGTCGCCTTCATGGCTGTATGCACTTGACGGCAACCGCATGGTGCCCGGCCACGATCCCGAGCATCTCGGCGGCGACGCCTGGGCCGCCGATGCCGCGATCACGATGATGGAAAAGGAAAATTGGAGCGGCATGCTGGTGACGATGGGCGGCATCGACAAGGCCGGCCACATGTGGGGCGCCTACCATGATGACGGCGGCAAGCCTGGCAGCGCGGATGAGCAGACCCATCTGCCGTTCGTCGCCAAGTACGCCGACGAACAGTTCGGGCGCATTCTGAGCAAGTTGAAAGAGCTCGGCCAGCTCGATGAAACGTTGATCATCATCACTGCCGACCACGGCGCAACCTACGCCAAGGAATTTCACGGCAACGATGCGGTTGGCGGCGGCGACTATAACTGGTATTACGGCAAGACAGTCAACTCCGAGGACTACAACAAGCCCTCGCCCGCTCTCAAGCCTTTGATCGATACCGGCAACGTCCAGTTGAGCTATCAGTCGACCTCGATCCAGACCTGGCTGAAAGACAATTCACCGGCGAAGAAGCACGAAGCCGCGAAAATCATGCGCACATTACCTGGCGTAGCCGCCACCTATTGGCGCGACGGCGATCACTTCACACTCGATGCCGCGCCTGGTCAAGGCACTGCCGCCACGCTCAGCGCAACCGAACTCGCATGGTGGAAGAAGCACGGCCAGGAACTGGTCGACACCATGGCAGCCGACAACGGGCCGGATATTATCGGCTTGCTGGCCGACGAAGTCGGCTACGGTGTGAAAGGCGATCATGGTAGCGCCAAGCAAAGCGATCAACGGGTGCCGATGGTGGTATGGGCGGCCAATATCCAGGCCGAGCAACCAGCCTATGCATTCCGCACGGTCGACATTTTGCCGACCGTGTTGAAGGCGATGGGCATCCGTCAGGATCAGCCGGGCGACGGCAAGGCTTATTCGCTGAAGTTCCGCTAACCGCAACGACGGCAGGCAGTGTTGTTGGAAAACGACGCTGCCTGCGAGGGATTTCCGATGTCGGAAATGGTTACATGGAATTAGTTAACCTGACGGCACCCTTCTTTACGCCAATGCTCGCCAATCGAACAACCAGGTGACAAACATTAATAGCGCAGTGGCCAACAAGCAGTAGGCGCCGCCAAACCACCAGAGGGCCAGCGGCACGGCAAAGAAAAACAACCGGATGCCAGTTGAGTAAAGGGCGCCGGCAGTATTCAATAATCTGGCGATACGCGATACCGTCACCGCATCCTCAGCCTGCCCAGGCCTTGCCAGCAGATATCCCGAGTGATTGAATACGCGCACCGACATGGAAAAATGCCAAAAAGAAAAAAAGAAAGTCAGCAGCAGCGCCGCTATTTCCATAAACACAGAGCACCGACCATTTGATCTGATCGAAGCCAGTGTGCAGAAAATCTTCCCGGGTCCGACATCAGCGTCAATATCGCCATCACCAGCAAAATGGAAGTCGCCATGGGCGCTGCAAGCCGATCATCGGTTCCCGTCTGCGGGCACGTTGCCTGCCGGGGCGACGCGCCCGCAGCGGATGGCCGCTTGAGAGAGTGACCCAGCACCTCCGCCTCTTTGTCCGCGCACGATCAGCGTACGATCAGCAGCCGATCAGCTCCCCGCCGGTTTTTTCGGAAACGACGGCGGCGGGCAAGCGCCCACTCATGCCCGCAGCCGGTTAGTGCAACACCACCGTCCTGTTGCCATTGAGGAAAACGCGGCGTTCGATCTGCAGCTTCACAGCACGGGACAGGGCCAGGCATTCCATGTCCCGGCCGGTTGCCAGCAATTGATCTGGATCGTAGGAGTGATCGACCCGTTCCACCACTTGCTCGATGATCGGGCCTTCGTCGAGGTCCGTCGTGACATAGTGGGCGGTGGCGCCGATCAATTTGACGCCTCTGGCATACGCTTGATGGTAGGGCTTGGCCCCTTTGAAGCCGGGCAGGAACGAGTGATGGATATTGATCGCGCGGCCGCGCAAGCCGGCGCTCAGTTCGGACGACAGGATCTGCATGTAGCGGGCCAACACCACCAGCTCGCTGCGGGATTCCTCGATGATGGCGAGTAGCCTCGCCTCCTGCTCCACTTTGGTTTCCGGCGTGATCGGCAGATGGTGAAACGGGATGCCGTGCGCCGTCGCGATCGGCTCAAGGTCCGGATGATTGGACACCACGGCGGCAATGTCGATCTTCAGTTCGCCGATGCGCCAGCGGTAGATCAGGTCATTCAGGCAATGGTCCAATTTCGACACCATGATCAACACGCGTGGCCGGACGGTGGCGTCACGCATCGACCATTCCATGCCAAACCGGTTGCTGATTGCCTGAAAGTCCTCTCGCATGCGGTCTAGCGGCAGGACGCTGCCCGAAGCCGCATGAAACACGCAACGGACAAAAAAAGTTTGGTTGACGTTGTCGTCAAATACGGAGATTTCATCGATATAGCAACCACGCACTTCGAGAAAGCCGGCGATCGCCGCCACCTGGCCCGGCGCGCTGGCGCAGGACAAGGTCAGAATGTATTTGGTTATCGAATCAAGTGTCGCCATGGCGGATACTCCCGGTACTGCTGCTGAATCATGAATGGGACGAAGGGTGCGGATTCATTGGTGATTCCGCCCCGTTAGGTACAGGCATCCAGGTTATTTTCTGACGAACCCTTATGGTGCGCCCGGCACCCGCATGACTACCGCGCGATGCCCTACATGCGATAAAAATGTCGCCAATGCCGCATGCGAGATCGAAACGGTCGCGGTATTGCGCAACGGATGGCCCTGCACTCTTTCCGCGTGCCAGATCTCCTCGTCGAGGATCAGCTCGACTGCCGCGGCGGAATCGTTGACCAGCGAAAACACGCTGACGGCGCCGGGGGTGACGCCCAAGTGCCGTTGCAGGCGCTCAGGCGAGCCCATGCTGAGCTTGGTGGAAGGAAGGACCCGCGCCAGCGCCAGCAGGTCTACCCGCCTGTCATGCGGAACCACGACCAGAATGTGCCGATTGCCCTTGGCATCGCGCAGGAATACATTCTTGGTTTTCACGCCGTCGATCGGCGGGACCGCCGCCATCGCTTCTTCAATGGTAAACACGGGGCGATGCTCGACCATTTGATAGTCGAGATCGAGCTGTGAAAAAATCGGTAGGAGCGCGTCCTCGACCTGATGTATCTGTGAATCCATTTCAACCTTTTCCATCACTCTCAATTGCACACGAGCCAGGCGTACCTGCCATGCCTGGCCACCGGATTCAGGCCATTACAACCGAAAGAAAAGGAATAAAACAGAATAAATTCGCCGGATATCCAGACAAATCCGACACGTCGCACCCGGGCAACGCGGTTGCCGTACCGCCGAGGACGAGGTCTATGCCCGACGTCTATGCCAACTATCAGGGAATTGGTGCTGCCGGGTGCGCCACAAAGCACCCGGGGTGGCACAGTACGAGCAGGGCATACGATGGGCAGCGCCGTAGCGCTCCAGGCACGACCAGCCAAAATGCGACAATCATTTCGTCACAGGCGCTTAGTGTGCGAGCTTTAATGTGATGACCCCGGATATGATCAGCAATGCACCGAAATAGCGACCAAGGCTTCCAGCGTCTCCAAAAAGAAAGACGCCCACGATGAAGGTGCCCGCCGCACCTATTCCCGTCCAGACTGCATATGCGGTGCCGATGGGAATCTGGCGCTGCGCAAGCCATAATAGAAAACCGCTGATACCCATGCACACAACCGCCATTACGATTCCTATAAGCCGCTTGTCCCCCGACTGCGATATTTTAAATCCCAGGGGCCAGCCAATTTCAAAGAAACCCGCAATAATCAGGTAAATCCAACTCATTGCTGCTCTCCCAATTGCCTTATGTGATTGCGTTGAGGGGGCGCCGCTTAAGGCGCGCAATTTTCGATCAAAAAAGTTATCGAAAATCTTCGATTCAGCGCAATCCTGGTTAGCGTTGGTGCGACGCATATTTTGGCGATACGTAGACTGGCACTTGCGCCACCGGCAGCGGTGTCGTGCCGCGAATCAGATCCGCCATCTTCTCGGCCATCATGATGGTCGGCGCATTCAAATTACCGCTGATCACATTGGGCATGATGGACGCATCGACCACCCGCAGGTTCTGTACTCCGTGCACGCGACCCGCACCGTCGACCACAGCCATCTCATCATTACCCATACGGCAGCTGCAGGATGGATGAAACGCGCTTTCCGCTTTTTCACGAATATAGGCATCGATGTCGGCATCGCTTTGCACCTTGAGTCCGGGTGCCAGCTCCGCGTTCCGGAAAGGCTCAAATGCGGCCTGCGCAAAGATTTCGCGGGTGAGCCGCACGCCCGCCCGCATTTCCTTGCGATCCTGCTCGGTCTGCATGTAGTTGAACAAGATACGCGGATGCGCCTTCGGGTCGGCGGAGCGCAGCTTGATGTGGCCGCGACTGGTCGGGCGCATCGGGCCGACATGCGCCTGGAAGCCATGCTCGGTGGCAGGCGATTTGCCATCGTAGCTGATTGCCATCGGCAGAAAATGGTATTGCAAGTCCGGCTGCATGACGCCGGCTTCGCTGCGAATAAACCCGCCCGACTCGAAATGGTTGGTCGCGCCCAGACCTTTTCCGGCAAATAGCCATTGCACGCCGATTTTAAGTTTTGCCAGAGGATTCATCGCACTGTATAAAGTGATCGGCTGCTTGCTCGCGTATTGCACATAGGTTTCGATATGGTCTTGCAGATTTTGGCCGACGCCGGGCAAATTCACTTTGACTGGAATCCCTAGTGCACGCAGTTCCCCGGCATTACCGATGCCCGACAGCATCAGCACCTGCGGCGAGTTGATCGCACCGCCGGACAAGATCACTTCGCGCGCGGCATACACCTGATGCGTGCGTCCACCTTGCGCATATTCGACGCCAATCGCACGTGTGCCATCGAATAAAATGCGCGTCACCAGCGCGCGCGCGGTCACCCGCAAGTTGCCGCGTTTGGCGGCTGGGCGCAAATACGCTTGCGCCGCGCTCCAGCGGCGGCCCTTATACACCGTCATATCCATCGGCCCCAGGCCTTCCTGCTGGTAGCCATTCATGTCGTCGGTGTACGGATAACCAGCTTGCTGCCCCGCTTCCACAAACGCGCGGTAGAGTGGATTCCTGCACGCACCGGTCGATACATTCAACGGCCCCTGGGCGCCGCGATACGCGTCGCCACCCTTGAGACGATTTTCGGCCTTCTTGAAATAAGGCAGGCAATGAAAATACGACCATTGCGCCAGCCCAGGCATGCTTGCCCAGGCGTCGTAATCGAACGCATGCCCACGGATATAGACCATGCCGTTGATCGAGGATGAGCCGCCAATCACGCGGCCACGCGGACAATGCATGTGACGCTGGTTCATGTACGGCTCCGGCTCCGTATCGTAAAACCAGTTGTATTTGTCGTTCGCCAATGGATACGCGAAGGCCGATGGCATATGGATGAAAATACTGCGATCCGATGGCCCAGCTTCCAGCACCAGTACGCGCACCTCCGCATCTTCGGTCAACCGATTGGCCAGCACACAGCCGGCCGAGCCAGCACCGACAATGATGTAATCGTATTCTTCGCGCATCTTGTTATTTCCAGATTAAGTTTTAGCTCACTCTCACTCGGAGCTAGCAATCCAAGGGTCTTGCATGCCAGCCCATCCCGGCAAGACAATGCTCACTCGTAAGGGCAAGCGACGTCGCCCAATTCCACATAGACGCTCCTTAACTGCGTGTAGTAGTCAATCGTCACCTGGCTATTTTCATGGCCGATGCCCGATTCGCGCATACCGCCAAACGGCATTTCGATCGGCGTGATGTTGTAGTTGTTAATCCAGCACACACCCGACTTCAATTGTGCCGCCACGCGATGAGCGCGTGCCAGGTCGCGCGTGAACACACCCGCTGCCAGCCCAAAGCGCGTGTTATTGGCGCGCGCCACTGCTTCGGTTTCTTCACTAAATCGCAACACCGACATGACCGGACCAAAAATTTCTTCGCGCACAATGGCCATTTCGTCATGGCAATCGGCAAAAATCGTGGGCTCGACGAAGTTGCCACTGGCCAATCCATCCCTGCTGACCCGTTTTCCACCGACCAGCAGGCGCGCGCCTTCTGCCACTCCTTTTGCGATATAGCCCAGCACGCGCTCCATATGGCCGCGCGAAATCAGTGCGCCAATCTGCGTATCCGCATGCATCGGGTCACCTACTCGCAGCTTGCCGGTGCGCTCCACCAGCTGCTCCAGAAAGGCATCGTAAATATCCGTATGGACAAAGACGCGTGTGCAATTGGTGCAAATTTCGCCTTGCGTATAAAAATTGCCAAGCATGGCGGCAGAGACGGCTTGCTTCAAGTCGGCGTCGGGAAACACCAGCAGCGCGGATTTACCCCCTAGTTCCATCGTGACGCGCTTCAGGGTTTTGGCCGCATCGGCCATGATGGCTTTGCCGGTCTCGACCGATCCGGTCAGCGACACTTTCGCCACCTCCGGATGCGCAACCAGCATGCGCCCGCTGCGGGCATCGCCCTGCAATACGTTGAATACACCATCCGGCACACCAGCCTCGGTATAAATTTCTGCGAGTTTGGCGGCGGTGAGCGGGGTCAAATCCGACGGCTTGAAAATCATCGCATTGCCGCACGCCAATGCAGGCGCCGATTTCCAGCATGCAATCTGCAGCGGGTAATTCCATGCACCAATGCCAACGCAAATGCCCAGTGGTTCGCGCGTGGTGTAGGCGAACGCGTTTTTTAATCCATAGTGGTGGCCGTGAATACTCGCAGCCAAGCCAGCGAAGTATTCGATGCAATCGGCGCCGCTTGCCACATCGACGACCTCAGCCTCTTGAATCGGCTTGCCACTATCTTGCACTTCCAGTTCAGCCAATTCGCGGTTGCGCGCGCGTAAAATTTGTGCCGCTTTATACAGAATACGGCCGCGCTCGGCGCCAGTCATCGCGGACCAGAGAAGAAATCCGGCGCGGGCAGCTTCAATTGCGCGTTCAACTTCTGGCGCACCTGCTATCTCCACCTCACACAATACTTGCCCGGTCGCGGGATTCAGATTGGCAAATTTTTCCGCTGCGGTGCCTGGCACATAGGCGCCACCGATGTAACTGCGCAATACTTGGGATGTCACGGTTTCACCTGTATTTTTTCCACATAAAAAACCGGGCCGGATGGGCTGCTGCCCTGACCGACCCGGCAAGCTCACAGTCTATAGCTGCGCTTGACGTCACTGTAGTGCGCCCAGCCGTCGCCGCTACCTTGTACCTGCCATTTTTTCAGCCTTCCTGAGCTGTCCTTTTTCAGAACGCCTTGCTGATAGACGCCACAAAAGTACCCGTGGCAGGATTCGACGTCTCTGCCACCCCCGCCGTATTCAGGGCGCCGGTCGTAAAGTTATCATAGACATTGGTCGCCCCCTTTGCTTTGGTGTACGCGCCAGCCAGGGTCCAGCCTCCTTCGAAGGTTTTGCTGACGCCGACCTTGTAATCTTTCCAGTTCCAGATCGAATTGTCGGCAGCGCCGGTACTTGCGACGCGTCCGATACCGTAATGTAGGTTCAGGGTATAGCCGGAACCGAGATCATAATTGGCGCCCAGGTCCAGATAGCCGGTGCCGCGCGCGTCGGTAATGCCGAAAAAGTCTTTGGTAAACGTATAGTTGTATTTGGCGTACAAAAATTTGTAGGTTGCTCCAAATGACAATTCGCCATAATCATACTTAGTGTTGGTAGCGGTAAAGCTGGCGCCAGGATATTTATAATAATAAATCAAGGCGCTATAGCCAAAGTCGCTCGCCGTACCGGTATAGCCGCCATATAAATCCCATTCCATCGTTCCGTTTTCTATATAACGGTTGCTGACGTTAGACGCCCAGGTACCGAAAGAAAAGCCACTCGGATGCGCATAGTCAAATCCGCCTTGCAATGCCGGTTTGCCCCAGGTTTGCCGAAAGCCGCGCGAAACATATTGCGAGGCCAAGGTCACATTGGCAGTGACGGGCCAAGCGGATGAAACTGGCGGAAACGGCTTGTTGCCGGCATACGGCGCCACGGCTACCACTATGGGCTCAGCCAGGGGCTCCGACGTCTGGGCTTGCACCGTAGCGGCGAACAGGGTTAAGCACAGCGCTGACAATGGTTTATTAAATACAACTTTCATTATGCATCCTCTATGTGGCGGTTTTTATCTATGGCATGGAAAGCGCAGATTCAGCCTGGGAAGCCGAAGAAACGCGCCATCCGCCAGCTGCCATCATCGAAACGGCGATACACTTCAAGCAAGCGCATTTTGAGGCTGTTGGCACGGCCACCGGCCAAGGTGTGGGTAAAGGTGCGATTCGAACGCACGACTGCCACGTCCCCGGATCCGACCACTTCTTCGATATCATTGCTCCAAGTATCTTTGGAGTCTTTATCATCAGACCCACTAATGGTGAGTTTCAGGCTGCTCTCAAATGCGCCGCCGTCATAATCTGCCGCCGCTCCCTGATAAGCCCCCTGCAGATCGTTCACGACATAATCGCTGAACGATTTTGGATCGCGCGCGGATAGCGCCTCCATCCATTTATCGATAGACGCGCGCAACTGGTACACGTCACTGCTGGAAAGCGGGGTTTCATTGACAACATCCGGCGTTTGGGCATTCGCCGCAGGCATGAAAACCACAGCTCCCGCGATCAGGGCTCCTACACTTAGCAAACGGATTTTTTTCATTTAGCATCCTCCTCAGGGTGGCAAAGAACGATCAGACAAGCACTCATTATTTTTTTAATGTGTGCCAATTCTGCATGCAGTACGCTACCGGCAAGCCGCTCAATTACGACATAAAGCAATATGAAAACGACATGCACCAATGCTGCGGGTGAATCAAGCCGCCGCAAGGTTTTGGGCGCTGCGAATCATTGTCTAAACAATTGTTGTGAGGTGCATGTCGTTATCCATTTCACTGGTCCTTGCACGTCAATCCCCACCAATTTTTCTCTGCAAAGAAGCCGCTCGCCTATGCTTTAAGGTTGGCGCCGACAACCTCGGAGACGGCGATTTTTAGCTTAATGATGTCGGGTTCGATAAAGTCATCGCCAAAGGGGCCATGGTATTTTTGTTTCACTCGATGAGCGGTTACCGATAGCGCAGATAGACGTGACCCCGTTTGTTTGGAAAGAATTTCGCAGCAACAACCACCTAAGCAGCATCCACCAGCGTGAGAAAAGGGGAGCACCATGTTACAAAAGACTATGCAGACGCTGCGCAGCGTGTCTACTGCGCTGGCAATTACGTTGGCAATGCTGGCCGCGACGCCAGCCGAAGCGGCCGAGGGCAAAACGTTGCGGATCGGCTGGACCGCATGGTCGGATGCGGAAGCCGTCACCAATATCGCCAAGCAAGTACTGGAGCAGCGACTTGGTTACAAGGTCGAACTGGTGATGACGGATATCGGCTTACAGTACCAAGGGGTCGCCAAAGGTCAACTGGACCTGATGCTGATGTCGTGGCTGCCGACCACGCACAAGGCTTACTGGGACAAGTTATCACCGGAGCTGGTCGACGTAGGCGTGCTGTACGACAATGCCAAGCTGGGCTGGGCCGTGCCGGCGTATGTGCCGGAAAGCGAACTGAACAGCATTGCGGACATGAAGAAACCCGAAGTACAGAAGAAGCTGAAGAGCCAGGTCCAGGGCATCGACCCCGGTGCGGGACTGATGAAGGCATCTTCCGGTGCGCTTAAAGATTACGGTCTGGACGGTTATCAGCTGTTGACCGGGTCGGATGCAGCAATGGTGATCGCACTCGACCGGGCCATCAAGCGCAACGAGTGGATTGTCGTGACCACCTGGACACCACACTGGATGTTCTCGAAATACAAGCTGCGTTATCTGCAAGATCCGTCGCAAGCCTTGGGCGGGGCGGAAGCGATTCATGCGTTATCGCGCAAGGGCTTTGAACAGGACTTCCCGAAGGCGGCTGCGTTCATCAAGAACTTCAAAATCCCCCTGGCGGATCTGGAAAGCGTCATGCTGAAAGCCAAGGACACCTCGTACGAAAAGGAGGCGGCAGCTTACATCCAGAGTCACCCGGAAATGGTCGAGAAATGGCTCAAGGATACGAAGTAAAAACTGGCTGACGCGACAACCTGGCGACACCCTAAAAAAAGCCCGCATCGAGCGCTCGATGCGGGCTTTTTTATCATCCGTTTTACGCAGGTACCTGGGCTGCGTGCGTCGATGCTTGCGGACATATGGATCTGAATCCGTGGACGCATTGCCGCCTGTCGCAACCCCTGAATCAGCACGGCGGCTCCTGATGACATTCGCTGGTACCTTGGCGTGCGCGACAAAACCGGATAGGATCAGCATCGGTAGCATGGCAAGCCGCCTGATCTTGGCAAACTGTTCATTGTTGTCGCCTGCAAATAATGCAAGAAGCGGCGATCTCTTATTTATCTAAGGTGGCGTTGATGAGCAGCATTGCCCTAGAGAATGTGCAATGAACATTGCTTGACGCCAAACCTTGAAGCCGCTGCGACGTGAGCAAAGCCCCCTTTAGTCCAGGATTACCCGGAAAAATACTTGCCATTGCTTTTTTGACATCGGCAAAAATCGACCTCCCGCGCAGCGTCAATGGCAGCTTGATTACGACGCAAAGCAACCTGGACACGACATGCACCAAGATGGAGGCACCATGATGGGGCCGCCATCTTGGTGCATGTCGTTTTAAGGATGGTCCATGTCGCTCTACAGTTACGTTTTTATCCAGATAGACTTATATTGGCAAACATAATAAAGACAAGAGTGCGCATTCAAGCAAATGACGTGGAACCAAAAGGAGAGACAGTATGCCGTCCGGCAAAGTAGTGGTAGAAAATCTGTACAAAATATTTGACCCCGATCCGTGCGACGCACTGGCCATGCTCAAACAGGGCGTCAAAAAAGAGGCCGTGTTGTCCCAGACCGGCAAAGTAGTCGGCGTCAACGACGTGTCATTCAGTGTGAATGAAGGCGAAATCTTTGTTTTGATGGGTTTGTCGGGCTCCGGAAAATCCACGCTGATTCGCCTCATCAATCGTCTGGTTGACCCTTCTGACGGTAAAATTTTTGTCGACGGTCAGGATGTTGCCAAACTTTCAGCAAAGCAATTAGTTCAATTGCGGCGCAGTGACATGAGCATGGTGTTCCAGTCTTTTGCGCTGATGCCGCATCGTACCGTTCTGGATAACACGGCGTTCGGACTTGAGATTGCGGGCGTCGCGCGCAAGGAGCGCGAGCAGCGCGCGGCACGGGTGCTGGAACAAGTAGGACTGAGTACCTATGCCAAGAAATATCCGCATCAACTTTCCGGCGGCATGCAGCAACGTGTCGGCCTGGCACGCGCATTGGCGGTCAATCCTTCGTTGATGTTGATGGATGAGGCATTCTCGGCGCTTGACCCGCTTAAACGCAAGGAAATGCAGGACGTCCTTTTGAACCTGCAAAGCGAACAACGCCGCACCATTTTCTTTGTCTCGCATGATCTGGAAGAGGCATTGCGAATCGGCAACCGGATTGCGATTATGGAGGGCGGACGCCTGGTACAGGTTGGCACACCGCAGGAAATTATCGAAAACCCGGCGGACGAATATGTGCGCGCGTTCTTCAAGAGCGTAGACACGTCACGCTATTTGGTTGCGTCAGACTTGCTTGATACCGCCGGGATTCCGATTTTGGTAAAAGGCCAGACCGTAGGCACACAACCTGCTTGGCACCCATGGTTGGCGTTTGTCAATCCGGAACGCAAATGGTTAGGTTTGATCAGTACCGACGCGCTGTCTGCCTGTGGCAACCTGGTGCAATCTGTACAGGCACAACACACTGCCGTGTCAGAACGCACGACCTTGCAAGATATCTTGCCGCAGCTATTGGGCAAGGCCGCCCCGCTGCCGGTACTGGATGGCAACGGCTCTTATCTGGGTGTCATTACCGCCGCCAGCGCGTTGCGCAAAATCTCCCAGGGAGCTAACCATGCCTGAACTGCTTCAACACTTTCTTGCCAATCCTCGCGACTATCTGCCGATCGGGAAATGGGTCAATAATTTCATTACCTATTTGCTCGATCACAACAGCACCACCTTTGATGCGATTGGCAAAACCATCGACAGCTTTGCCGAGGCGATTGAACTGGGCTTGCAAGCCCTGCCGGCATGGTTGTTAATCGGGCTTTTTGTCGCGGTCGGTTTGTGGCGTTTGCGCTGGAAATTCGCCTCCTTCGCGGCCGCATCATTCATTTTCATTGCGGCCATCGGTTTTTGGCATCAAACAGTAGTGACCTTGGCGCTCACTTTTTCCGCGACCGTGATCAGCTTGCTGCTCGGTATACCTCTCGGGATCTGGTGCGCTAAAAATAACCGCGTCAACGCCTTGATTCGTCCGGTGCTGGATTTTATGCAAACCATGCCAGCCTTCGTGTACCTGATCCCTGCCGCGATGCTATTCGGCCTCGGCCGCGTTCCCGGCATCCTGGCTACCGTGATCTTTGCGATGCCGCCTGCGGTGCGCTTGACCAACCTTGGGATTCGTCAAGTCAACAAGGAGCAAGTCGAAGCCGGCTGCGCCTTCGGCTCCAATGCGCGCCAGTTGCTGTTCAAGGTGCAATTGCCGATTGCGTTGCCGTCGATCATGACGGGCGTAAACCAGACCATCATGATGGCCTTGTCGATGGTGATCATCGCGTCCATGGTGGGCGCAGGCGGTTTGGGCAATGACGTGCTGGCCAGCATTCAACGCCTCGATGTCGGTTTGGGTTTTGAGAGCGGCCTGAGTGTGGTGCTGCTCGCCATCATCCTCGATCGTATTACCGAAAGCTTTGGCAATGGCCATGCGTTGCAGGCAAGCTGATACGGGCATGTATGAAAAGGCCTGCGTATCAACAGGCCTTTTATGGACATGAATATTCACGCGCGCGTGCTTACTGCGCGCCGTTAGCCGAGTTCTTGTAGGAGTGCGCGATGTCCCCCCAGAAAATTGCAGAAGTTTCGCATATCGGCTTTTTGGTTCTGAAAAATTTTTCGATGATTGCATTTGCCAATGCGCTGGAACCGCTTCGCATGGCCAATTATTTGAGCCGAAAAAATCTCTATAGCTGGTCCGTCATCAGTGCTGATGACGCATCGAGTCCAGCCAGCAATGGCTTGAGTCTGTCACCCATCTACCATCCGAACGATGCACCGCCGTGCGATATCCTATTCGTATGCGGCGGAACCAATGTTCGTGAAGCGGTCAGCGACGACGTGATATCGCTGCTACGCACCTATGCCGCCAATGGCACGCCTATGGGAGCGCTGTGTACCGGCACGTTCGCGCTTGCCAAGGCGGGCTTGTTGAATGGCTACCGCTGTGCGATTCACTGGGAAAACCTGGCGGCAATCCGGGAAGAGTTTCCAAAAATTCTGTTTTCCCAGGAATTGTTTGTGATCGACCGCAATATGTTCACTTGCTCCGGCGGCACCGCTCCATTGGATCTGATGTTGAATCTGATCCGCCTGAAAGGGGGGAAAAGTCTGGCGGCAGATGTTTCCGAACAATTTAGCGTGGAGCGTATTCGCGATCACAAGGATCAACAGCATATCCCGCTGTTGGCGCGCATAGGGTCCGGGCACGAAGCCTTGCTGGACGCCGCGGTATTTATGGAAATGAATATCGAGGAGCCGTTTGCGCTGGATTACCTGGCCGACCAGGTGGGACTGTCGCTGCGCCAGCTTGAGCGGCTGTTCAAACGCTATCTGGACACCACCCCGGCGCAACATTATCTCAATTTGCGCCTACGCCGCGCCCGCGAATTTTTATTGCAAACAAATATGTCGGTGATGGATGTAACAGTCGCATGCGGCTTCCAGTCGTCATCCCATTTCTGCAAATCCTATCGCAGTTTATTCGGCTATCCGCCGAGCCGCGAACGGTATCAGGAAAGTCTTTGCGATGCGGCTTGAGGAACAAATGCGCGCCCGTGGAAAAACAGTTCGAAACACGGCGAAAAAGAGCAAGATCGAGTCGTCGGGATGCAAGTTTTTGATGACTCCGGCGTGTCATGCTTACACTGCGTCAAAGGCTTGAGCGAGTGCGTTGAAGACACGGCATTTCCTCAAAACATAGTTAATTCCCAGGCATATGCATCACCATATAAGGAGGAGTTCCATGAAGTTGCTCTCAAAACTCGGCGCGGTTGGATCTATTGCACTAGCCTTGTCCGCCATCCCCGCTGCGGCTCAGGAGCCGGCAAGTTGTCGCACCGTTCGGTTCGCCGATGTGGGCTGGAGCGATATCGCAGCGACCACAGGGCTGGCAACCGTGGTGCTGGAAGGTCTGGGTTACCGCCCAACGACTACGCTCGCGTCAGTGCCCATTGCCTTCTCCGGTATCAAAAGCAAGCAGATTGATGCCTTCCTCGGTTATTGGAATCCCAGCATGACGCCCATCATCGCGCCGTTTGTCAAGGCGGGCCAGATCAAGGTGCTGGATCAGCCCAATCTGGTGGGCGCCAAGTATACGCTTGCCGTCACCAGCAATGCGGCGGAAGGCGGCTTGAAAAGCTTTGCCGACATTGCCAAGTTCCATAAAGAGCTCGACGGCAAAATCTATGGCATTGAACCCGGCAATGACGGCAATGCGCTGATCCAGCGGATGATAGACAAGAACGAATTTGGTCTCAAAGGATTCAAGATGATCGAGTCCAGCGAAGCCGGCATGCTAGCCGAGGTACAGCGGGCCGTGCGTCTGAAAAAATGGATCGTGTTCCTGGGCTGGGAACCGCATCCGATGAATGTGCAGGTAAAAATGAATTACCTCGAGGGTGGTGAGAGCGTGTTTGGCCCGAATTTCGGCGAAGCCAAAGTCTATACTGCGGTCGCTCCGGATTACCCGACACGTTGCCCGAACGCAGCCAAGTTGATCGCGAACCTGCAATTCAATACCGACCTGGAAAATCAGGTCATGGTATCGATTATCGATAAAACCAATCCGGTTGCCGCAGCCCGAACCTGGCTGAAGAAAAACCCGAGCGTTCTGCAAAAATGGCTCGACGGCGTGACCACCTATAACGGCGGCGATGGGCTGGCGGCAGTCAATAAAGTCCTGGGCGTTTGACGACGCAGCGATCGAACGTCAGTGTAGGGCTCGGCTAAATCCAAGCGCTTACACCGCAGGGCGCAGCGGTTTTTCAGTTCGCTGCGCCCAATTTCAAAGTACTTGCCGCATTTGGCTGAGCAAAAGAAATTCCGGTCTCAACACATCGCTGCAACTATGGCAACTATGTGCACTCACCTTTGAGCTTGTACAACGGCGTCGCCGCTCCCGCATTCACCCGCTTGCGGTCGGGCTCCGCTTCCGTCAGCGCTTCCACCTGTTGCATGGTGCGCAGTGAACGCTCTGCGAGCGCCTGATATTGCGCGGTGCCATTGCTTTTCCAGGCGATCTCTTCATCGCTGAGCGCACGCACGACACGCGCCGGAATGCCCACCACCAGGCTGCGCGGCGGCACGATCATACCGGCTTTGACAAAGGCCATCGACGCCACAATGCTGGCTTCGCCGACGACTGCGTCGTCCATCACCACCGCATTCATGCCGATCATCGCGTTGCGTCCGATGCGACAACCGTGCAGCACTGCGCCGTGGCCGATATGGCCATTCGCTTCGACCACCGTGTCACTGTCGGGAAAGCCGTGCATGACACAGGTATCCTGCAAATTCGCGCCCTCTTCCAGGATCAAGCGCCCGAAGTCGCCGCGAAGGCTAGCGCCAGGGCCCACATAGCAGCGCGGACCGATGAGCACGTCGCCGATCAGCACCGCACTGGGGTGCACGTATGCGGTGGGATGTACGACCGGCGTTACGCCGTCGATGGAATACACTTTAACCAATGATTTCTCCCCGAAGTCTGGTCCATCACATGCTTGCCCCTCAGCCGCCAACACGCAACGCGTGGCGCCCGACAAGGCCATTGACGCAACACAACCGTTGCAGAGCGTACACGCACCGCCATAGCCCGGTTCATCGCGCAGCCGCTAAATCATGTCCGGATCATAGACCAGCGCCCGCCTAAATATTGATGATTTTTCAGTAGTGTCCCAACGTTCGTCATAGGAGAGTGAGCTGAATTTGCTCACTTCGCACATCATATTTTTCGATGGGTGGT
>NZ_JBHRTP010000065.1:0-516 GCF_042646465.1 Pseudundibacterium arcticum | reverse complement strand
CGGTGTTCGGCTTGATTTGCAGTCCATAATGACAAGCAATTAATGCAGTCAGAATTCCGAACACTGCTCCCTTACCTACGCCGAGCCACAGGTTTGCAATTGGAACCGCTGCTGGCAGGCCATGCAGAAATTGGCGATAACCGATGCCGAGCTGTAAATCTGCCGACAGCATTCCGCCAATCAAGGCTGCTATATCGCTCCACAGTACCAACAGCGGAAGTGTAATCGCAAGCGCCACTATCTTGGGCAGCACCAATCGTTGTGTATGCGAAATGCCCATCGCCGCCAAAGCATCTAGCTCGCGCGTCACCCGCATCACCCCCAGCTGTGCCGTCATCGACGAACCAGAGCGCCCGGCCACCAAGATAGCCGCTAATATCGGTCCCAGTTCCCGCACGATGCCGAGTCCGAGAATATTGATGATGAAAACGTCAGCACCATAGTTCTTCAATTGGATGGCCGACAAATAACTCAGCACAACCCCAACAAGAAATCCCACGAGGGCAGTAATGGCGA
>NZ_JBHRTP010000064.1:0-516 GCF_042646465.1 Pseudundibacterium arcticum | reverse complement strand
CGGTGTTCGGCTTGATTTGCAGTCCATAATGACAAGCAATTAATGCAGTCAGAATTCCGAACACTGCTCCCTTACCCGCGCCGAGCCACAGGTTTGCAATTGGAACCGCTGCTGGCAGGCCATGCAGAAATTGGCGATAACCGATGCCGAGCTGTACATCTGCCGACAGCATTCCGCCAATCAAGGCTGCTATATCGCTCCACAGTACCAACAGCGGAAGTGTGATCGCAAGCGCCACTATCTTGGGCAGCACCAATCGTTGTGTATGCGAAATACCCATCGCCGCCAAAGCATCTAGCTCGCGCGTCACCCGCATCACCCCAAGCTGTGCCGTCATCGACGAACCAGAGCGCCCGGCCACCAAGATAGCCGCTAATATCGGTCCCAGTTCCCGCACGATGCCGAGCCCGAGAATATTGATGATGAAAACGTCAGCACCATAGTTCTTTAATTGGATGGCCGACAAATAACTCAGCACAACCCCAACAAGAAATCCCACGAGGGCAGTAATGGCGA
>NZ_JBHRTP010000063.1:0-1363 GCF_042646465.1 Pseudundibacterium arcticum | reverse complement strand
CGAAGGGGCAGCGTTATCCCGTTGACGAAAGTCACCAACCTGCCATGCGGGGATGAATGACGTGACATCAACAAAACCTTATAGCATTGCGAAACGCACGGTATGGGAAGCGTACCAGCAAGTCAAGGCCAACCGAGGTGCTGCAGGCATCGACGATGAAACCATCGCGATGTTCGAACAGGATTTGTCGAAGAATTTGTACAAGCTGTGGAATCGGATGTCGTCGGGGTCGTACTTCCCGCCGCCAGTCAAGCAAGTAGAAATTCCGAAGGCAAAGGGCGGTACGAGAAAGCTGGGCATCCCGACGGTGTCTGATCGAGTAGCGCAGACCGTGGTCAAGCTCCTCATCGAGCCGATACTCGACCCGATGTTTCATCCGGATTCATATGGATATCGGCCGGGACGATCGGCGAAACAGGCAATTGCCGTCACCCGACAACGGTGCTGGCAATACGACTGGGTGGTCGAGTTTGACATCAAGGCGGCCTTCGATCAAATTGATCATGGCCTCCTGTTGAAAGCGGTACGCACCCACATCAGGGAAGACTGGATACTGATGTATATCGAACGGTGGCTGACTGCACCGTTCGAGGCCGCTGACGGGGAGCAACTGTTGCGAGAGCGCGGTACCCCTCAAGGCGGCGTGGTCAGTCCGATCCTGATGAATCTGTTCATGCATTACGCGTTCGATTGGTGGATACAGCGTACCTATCCACAATATCCGTTTGCCCGGTATGCCGACGATGCGGTTGTTCACTGCCGCAGCCTGAAGCAGGCGGAGGAAGTGATGCAATCCATCGCATTGCGACTGGCGGAATGCGGATTGACGATGCATCCGGAGAAATCGAAAATCGTTTATTGCAAGGATAGTAACCGCACCGCATCGTATCAGCATGTGCAGTTCACGTTCCTCGGTTTTACATTTCGACCGAGGAAGGCATTAAGTAAGCAGCGCCGGATATTTACCAGTTTCCTGCCGGCTGCGAGCGACGATGCCTTGAAGCGGATGCGGCAAGCAGTGCGCGGGTGGAGGCTGAATCGACAGACCCATGTGACACTCCGTGACCTGGCAAAGCTATATAACCCGATGATACAAGGATGGTGGAATTACTATGGAGCGTTCTATCAGACGGCCATGCACAACATCTTTCAGCACATTGATCGCACGCTTGCGCGATGGGCCGGACGCAAGTACAAGGCACTCTCCGGGCGAAGGCGACGCAGTGCTGAATGGCTGCGCAAGATGCAGGACGCCTATCCTGCGTTATTTCATCACTGGCGTGTTATTGGGGCAAAGGTTGGATAACGGGAGCCGTATGACGCGAGAGTGTCACGTACGGTTGTGCGTCCAGCGAAGGCTGGC
>NZ_JBHRTP010000062.1:0-7003 GCF_042646465.1 Pseudundibacterium arcticum | reverse complement strand
GGGATTTAGACGCTCACCGATTTAACTAGGTGTTTCAAATTCATTGACACGTTCCGCTGGCGATGAGTCGCCATGGTGGCGCTCATTGATCCTCCCCGTTCGATTTACCAAAATTTACCGCAATTCACCACACTTGACTGGCTCTTTTTCAATTCCGACGTAATCTTTCTTCTAGTCAGACGCTATTCATCTCAGAGGCGAGCACCGGCAAAGCGGCGGATAGATTCCCATCACATACCGCGGCGACACGCCCAGCGACGAGTGTTCGTCGTAGATGGTGAGTGTGTCTGTCAATGCGACAAACTATCTAGGATGAACATCATGAACTCCAGCATTGACATTGTTACACCGGACGGGAGTTTCTACGCTTATCTCGCAGAGCCGAAAGCAATACCTGCACCAGCAGTGGTTGTCCTCCAAGAAGCGTTCGGAGTCAACGAAGATCTCCGTGCGACCTGTGATGAGCTCGCTACGAAGGGGTTCATCGCCGTTTGTCCGGATCTCTATTGGCGTCAGGAACCTATGCTCCAGCTATCCGAAAAGACCGACTGGCCAAGAGCAGTTGCGCTTTACCAAGCGCTCAACATAGATAAAACGGTTGCGGACGTCCAAGCAACCGTGGACCAGACGAGGGCCATGATTTGGTGCACGGGCAAGGTTGGTGTTATGGGATTTTGCTTGGGTGGATTGCTCACTTATCTAATGGCCGTACGAGGTGGCGTCGATGCCGGTGTCTGCTATTACGGAGGCAGGACGGAAGAGTTTCTCAGCGAGAGTCCCGGTCTAAGCGGGCCGCTCCTTATGCACTTAGGCGAGCTGGATGAGTTCATATCCACTACAGCACAGGTCGCAATCCGCGAGGAATTGGCGCCGAAAGGTGTTGAAATACATACGTATCCTGGGTGCTCGCACGCATTTGCCCGGCACCAAGGTATGCATTACGACGCTGAAGCCGCGTCGCAGGCAAACGCACGAACGGTGGCATTCTTTCAAAATCATCTTCGAGGTTGAACGGAGACATTAGCTTGCAGTGGCCGTCACCAGATTGGAACTAGCGGCGGGTCGTCGAAGAATTCATACGACCAGCGCAGCGCGATGGTACCTCTTCCATTTCGCTTCAAGAACGCTGAACAACTTTCTTTGTTGACCGCGCAATAAGGGAGCAACGTCCACTTTTTCTGCGAGGGCAGAGGGGAAGAAAAATATGGGAAATCTGCATTTACCAACGGGGCTAATGGCAACGCGTCGAGAGCTTTTGAAAGCCGCCGCCGCCATCGGTGCGGTCGCCGCGATGCCTCTCGCGGCGTTTGCTATCAAGCCCGCCACGAAAACTTCGGTCCATAGCGACCGCAACCAAGGAGATCAGGCGATGAACACTGTCAAGACCAAAGACGGCATTTACATTTTCTACAAGGACTGGGGAAAGGGACAGCCAATAGTCTTCTCGCACGGCTGGCCACTGAGCGCTGACGATTGGGACGCCCAGATGATGTTCTTTCTGAATCACGGCTTTCGCGTCATCGCGCACGACCGCCGGGGTCACGGGCGTTCGACCCAGACGGCCGACGGCCACGATATGGATCATTATGCCGATGATCTCGCGGCTCTTACCGCGCATCTAGATTTGAAGAACGCCATCCACGTCGGCCACTCCACCGGGGGCGGTGAGGTTGTGCATTATTTAGCGCGTCACGGCGAGAGTCGCGTGGCCAAGGCTGTGATTATCAGCGCCGTGCCACCGCTTATGGTGAAGACGGCCAAGAATCCGGGAGGTCTTCCCAAGGAAGTCTTCGACGGATTTCAGGCGCAGGTCGCCAACAACCGGTCGCAGTTTTATCGCGACGTAGCCGCGGGTCCGTTCTACGGCTATAACCGGCCAGGTGCTAAAGCGTCCGAAGGGGTCATCCAGAACTGGTGGCGCCAAGGCATGGAAGGGGGCGCCAAGGCGCACTACGATGGCATTGTAGCCTTTTCCCAGACGGATTTTACCGAGGACCTAAAGAAGATCTCGGTCCCGACACTGGTGATGCACGGCGACGATGATCAGATCGTACCCTATGCCGATTCTGCGCCGCTGAGCGCCGCGTTGCTGAAGAATGGCAAGTTGAAAACCTACAAAGGTTTCCCGCACGGCATGCCCACCACGGAAGCCGATACGATCAATGCTGATCTCTTGGCGTTCATCAAGTCCTAAGCCGTCGGGTATCCCTGAGCGGTAGTACCGGCACGCAGCAACGCCAGCAGCTTCGGTGCTGGCGTTGCTGCGTGCCGGGTGGCACCTTCGTATCCTAGCGCAACAAGTTCCGAGCGACGAAATGCTTCTGCAAAGCCGATAAGCAAGAGCACCTTATCTCGAACAGCTTTCAAGGGCTTTTGTTTATCGTCGAGTACCACAAATATCCTCCATGCCACCACATCTATACCCATCCGAATGGGAGCGCTTTATCAAGGCTGGCAGGTTGAGATGCCCAGGTAACGTCCGCTTTGCGTAGCGGTCGGTCAGGGGAGCGTCGTTGATCGTCTCTTTTGGGTCGATTATGTTGAAAAACTCGAAATTTCAGGAATCTCATTTTTCCTGAAAAACGCTATTCATCCGAATTATGAGCTCCAACCATGCTTGAGAAGTCTCGAACACCAAAAATCGAGTTTTTCAACACTATCGGTCGAGGGCTGACGGTCAGCATTTTCTTACGTAACACCATCCGCCGCGCATTTCTTGTGCGTCGCATCACACCATTTGCATCCCATTACAACGCGTTTTACGCGCAGGCTCGCAATAGCGAATGGCGAAGTTCGCGGCCTCGACATACGCCCATGCCAGATAGCGATTGCCGTTCTTGGTGTTACCTTCGCCTTTCTTTTTCCCGTTCGAGACATGAATGCTGCCAACGCAGCGGCAATACGATGCGTAGTTTCCAACATCGGCGAATCGCTCGATGCTGCCTGTTTCAAGAAGGATGACTGTCGCCAAGATCGGTCCGATACCGGACACGGTTTTGAGCAATCCATATCCAGGATTGCCGCGACAGTGCTTGGACAAGGCTTTCTCGATACCATCGATTTGCGTTTGCAATGCCTGCAATACAGCAAGGTTGGCCTTGATGCTGATCGACTCGACAACCCCCACCGACATCCCATCAACGTGCGCGTCGGTCAGTTGCTTGACATCGTTACTGGAAAGTCGGCCGCCCGTTTGTTGTGCTAAACAGGTTTCTATCGAAACGATCTGAGTAGTCCGCTTTTGAACCAGCTGCATACGTTTGCGCGCAAGATCGCGAACCGTCCGCATGGGCTGCGGCATGATATGACCTTCCGGTAGCAACCCCAGCCGCAGAATATGCGCCAGATGCCGTGCATCGGATTCATCGCCGCGGTGCTTTAGTCCGTCGTATTGTTTGATTGCGGTGGTATTGGCCAAATGCAGCGAATAACCCGCGTCAATCAAGCCATCGACAAGCCAATACCAGTTATAAGTCGATTCCACGACAACGCCAAATAGCTCCGGTTAATACGGACTGAGTGCCGAGCAGATCTCAGCCAAATTGTTGGGCAAGCGCCTGGAGTATAGAACCTTATCGGCATCGTCGGATACGACGACAAAGCAGTTGTTCGAATGGGGGTCTATGCCGCAAAATAACATACCGATCTCCTTGATAAAGTGGGGTTCGCACCATTACTTTATCGCTCGGTGCTTGCCGAGGGAGGACGGCTAGATGATTTTCGTGCGACACGAAGTCGCTTGTAGAAGTTGTTCCCACTTCAACGGAGGGAACCACCAGTGTCACCTGGTGAATCTAGGGGCCTGAATAAAGAGCGGCCCTGACAACGTAACGAAGCACCGCAAGGTGTGGGGTATCAATCGCGAGAAGCGTACCCTTCTGGCAGCCACGCGCCGGATGAGTGCCAGATAGTCGGTATGGTGAAAATATTTGAATCTGCGATAAAGATCGTCATCTAGAACAAGCGGAAGTGGCTATTACGCTTGCACCAAACGGTAATGGAGGCGGGAACAGCGTCTGATAATTACGCTCTCGTGACCCATACGCTTCCCGGTCAATAGCAGGCACCTAACCCGACAGACTTTTGCAAGTGGAACGTGGAAACCTCGTATCGCTCCCTTCGGGGACAGCAGACTGCAAAGTCTGCCCATGGCGGTGCGGGAACAGGAACGAGGACAAAGCGAACGCCGCCCTGTAATGGGACGGATAGGGGTTGCAACATCACCCCACGCGAAAGCGGGCAGACTTCCTCATGGTCTCTCCTCACAAGAGAGTTTATAGAACCATCTTCACGGGAGGAAAGCAAATGAATGCTGCAACACTGGCCTGTGCACCTTCCGGCGTGGCATGGGACGGCATCAATTGGGCCGATGTCCAGCGTCATGTAAGACGGCTGCAGGCGCGTACTGTGAAGGCCACACAGGCCGGCAGGCACAACAAGGCGAAAGCCTTGCAATGGCTGCTGACCCACTCGTTTTGCGGCAAGGCATTAGCCGTCAAGCGGGTGACTGAAAATAAAGGCAAGAATACCCCCGGTGTGGACAAGGTAACGTGGAAAACACCGGCGGGAAAGACCAACGCGATTGCGTCGATGAAGCGGCGGGGTTACTCGCCCCTTCCGCTTCGGAGGGTGTTAATTCCGAAGAAGAATGGCAAGACAAGGCCGCTCGGCATACCCGTAATGAAATGCAGGGCCATGCAAGCGTTACATTTGCTGGCGCTGGAACCCATTTCAGAAACCACTGCCGACCGGAACTCATACGGGTTCAGGCCGGAACGCTCAACTGCCGATGCAGGGGAACAATGCTTCAACTCTCTCGCAAAAAAAGTTAGTGCGGAATGGGTGCTGGAGGCCGATATCCAAGGCTGTTTCGACCAAATCAGTCACGACTGGATGATCGCCAATGTCCCTACGGACAAGGCGGTTCTAAAGAAATGGCTCAAGGCGGGATTCGTGTATCAAGACGAACTCTTCCCCACAGAGGCCGGCACCCCGCAAGGGGGCATCATCAGTCCGGTTCTGGCAAACATGACACTTGACGGCCTCGAAGCGATGCTTGCGGAGAAATTTCCGAAAGCGGTGCGAAGAGGTCTGAAAATGCATATGGTGCGTTATGCGGACGACTGTGTGCCATGAACGCAGAGCCCGCAGTCTGGGCGAAGCGATGCTGCATGTGAGATGAGGGCGGGCCCCTCGGAGCCGGTTTGCAGGAACAGGCTCCAAACCACCTTAAGCTGCATGGGTTAAGAGTCCGTGTGGTGAGCGTTAAGGAAAAGGCAGGGCTTGACTCTGTCAGGTATGAATCAAGAAGACGAACGCGAGTGAACCGCTGATGAAGTGTCGAAAGCGTAGGGACGACGTCAAAACCGGGGGGAAGTCGTTGACCCGGGATCAGAATGGGAGGCGACCTGTTTACTGCCCATTTGGCGTCCGGCATGAAGGCGGCGTGAGCTTGATTCAGGCTCAGATGTGGAACTTGGGAACCTGTCGCCTCGATGCGAAGGGAGCGACTCAAGCGGAGATCCCGCAAGAGTCTGAGTACCGATGCGAGGCACAGGGACGGAGCAACCCGTACGAGCGATGACGGTTCTGTAATGGGGCTAGAGCAAAGGGGTTGCATTATCCGGCCTTATGGTTGGGTCAACTTGAAAGAGGATGAACTTGATAGATAAGGCGAAGCCGTTTTGTATTCCGAAGCGCGCGGTGTGGGAGGCGTATAAGCATGTGAAGGCTAATCACGGAGTAGCGGGAGTGGATTGGACAGTCGATTGCAAATTTCGAAGAGAATTTGAGTGGTAATCTCTACAAGATTTGGAATCGGATGTGTTCGGGTAGTTATCATCCGTCGCCTGTGATGAGGGTTGAGATTCCGAAGGCAAATGGGGGAGGTGTCAGGCCGTTGGGAATTCCCACAGTGGCCGACAGGGTTGCCCAGACGGTTGGAAAGAACTATCTGGAACCGATACTGGAAGCTGTCTTCGACGAAGATTCTTACGGATATCGTCCTCATAGGTCTGCGAAGGAGGCGATCGCCATGGCCCGGACGAGATGTTGGCGTAATGACTGGGTCCTGGAGTTCGACATCCGCGCATTTTTCGACAATCTCAATCTGACCTGCTTCTGCGTGCAGTACGTCACCACACTGATTGCAAGTGGTTACTGTTATACGTTGAGCGGTGGCTCACGGCTCCGGTGCAGTTGGAAGACGGAAGCCGGGTGGCACGGGACAAGGGAACTCCGCAAGGGGGTGTAATCAGTCCCTTGTTGAGCAACCTGTTTCTGCATTATGTGTTTGATCGATGGATGAGGAAGCAATTTCCCGACATCCCGTTTGAGCGCTATGCAGATGATGCCATTTGCCATTGTAAGACGTTGGTGCAGGCGCAGCAGTTGCTGGCGGCGCTGGAGCAGCGGTTTGCTGAATGCCATCTGGAACTGCATCCGCAGAAAACCCGGGTGGTGTATTGCAAGGATGATGATCGACGAGGTCGCCATCCTGATCACAGCTTTGACTTTCTGGGCTTTACGTTTCGGCCCCGGCGGTCAAAGAATCGATGGGGCAAGAGTTTTATCAATTTCTCACCGGCAGTGAGCAACAAAGCTGCCAAGACGATGCGAAGCAAGATGCGAGGCTGGGGCCTGCAGAACAGGAGCGATAAATCGCTGGAGGATTTGGCGCGGATGTTCAACCCGGTGATTCAGGGCTGGATGAACTACTTCGCCAAGTTCTATAAATCTGCGATGTATCCGACGTTGCGACATCTGGATCGCTATCTGGTTCGATGGGCTACGAGGAAGTACAAGAAGCTGTATAGACATCGTCGGCGGGCACAGCAGTGGCTAGCGCGTATTGCGCAATCCCGGCCAGGGCTGTTTGCTCATTGGCGGTACGTGCAGCCAACGGCTGGATAATGGGAGCTGTATGAGTCGAGAGGCTCACGTACAGGTGTGCGTCCAGCGAAGGCTGGCGTGTTCAGCAGGAGACAGACCTGCCGGGGAAATA
>NZ_JBHRTP010000061.1:0-45401 GCF_042646465.1 Pseudundibacterium arcticum | reverse complement strand
AGTCACTGCTACGGCACAAATGGTAAATTCTCCTTGACGATTGACTCAGGGCGAAAAGTAGACATTTGACGACTATGACTACCTTAAACCGCATCGCATATGTGGATCAGAAGCATTCGTTGTGCCGAATGCTTACGGGTCGGGAACTGTAGCATTTCAATCTGTGGATGCGTTTCTCCGATGCACAAGTATTTGTTTTTAGATGAAACGTTGACGTACAGGGATAGAATCCGCTCATGGACATTGACTATCAGCGACTTGCAGCAGCTCTCGAGATAGAAACATTAAAGCGAAAGCCGACATCAACACTGATGCACGCCGGCACAGATGGTCGCTCTGGTATCGAACGCTGGGGGATGAACGGCATCAGCGCATCCAGCCATGACTCGTAAACCCTAACTGGCTGTAGCCGCCACATTGGCCCGAGCCTTATGCAATTTTTTGTAGCTGTCGATCAGGCGCTGGTGCCTATCGAGACCCTCCAGTTTAATACTCGTTGGCGTTAACCCGAAGAAGCGCACGCTGCCATCCACTGACCCCATTACCGCGTCCATCCGAGCGTTGCCAAACATCCGGCGGAAATTGACCACGTAATCGTCCAGTTCCAAGTCGTCATCCAGCAGCACCTCTAGCACCACATTCAAGGTCTGATAAAACAATCCGCGCTCGACCGTGTTGTCGTTGTACTGCAGGAAGGTTTCCACCAGCTCTTGCGCCGCCTCAAATTGCTGTAAGGCGAGATGAATCAGCAGCTTCAACTCGAGAACTGTTAGTTGCCCCCAGTCCGTATTCTCGTCAAATTCGATACCGATCAATGTGGCGATGTCGGAATATTCATCGAGCTCACTGTTATCCAAACGCTCAAGCAGCGCTTCCAGACTGGCATCGTCCAGGCGATGCAGATTCAAAATATCGGCGCGGAACAACAGCGCCTTGTTGGTGTTATCCCAGATCAAATCTTCTATCGGGTAAACTTCGGAATAACCGGGCACCAAAATCCGGCAGGCTACGGCGCCTAAATTGTCATACGCCGTCATGTACACCTCTTTGCCCATGTCTTCGAGAATACCGAACAAGGTCGCGGCTTCCTCGGCATTGGAGTTTTCACCCTGGCCAGAAAAATCCCATTCAACAAAATTGAAATCCGCTTTGGCACTGAAAAAGCGCCATGACACAATACCGCTGGAATCGATGAAGTGTTCGACAAAGTTATTTGGCTCAGTCACGGCTTCACTTGCAAAGGTGGGCCGAGGTAATTCGTTCAGGCCTTCAAAACTGCGACCCTGTAGCAATTCCGTCAGACTACGCTCCAGCGCCACCTCCAAGCTTGGGTGCGCGCCGAACGAGGCAAACACACCGCCTGTCCGCGGGTTCATCAAGGTGACGCACATCACTGGGTACACCCCTCCCAGCGACGCATCCTTCACCAGCACCGGAAAGCCCTGCTCTTCCAACGCCTGAATGCCGGCCAGAATGCCAGGGTATTTCGCCAGCACTTCCTGCGGCACATCAGGCAATGCGATTTCACCTTTCAGAATTTCGCGTTTTACCGCCCGTTCGAAAATTTCCGACAGGCATTGCACCTGCGCTTCGGCCAGCGTGTTACCCGCACTCATGCCATTGCTGACGTATAGGTTTTCGACCAGGTTGGACGGAAAATACACCACCTCGCCGTCCGACTGTCGCACATACGGCAGCGAACAGATACCGCGCTGCACATTGCCGGAGTTGGTGTCGACCAGATGCGAGCCACATAACTCGCCGTCGGGATTGTAAATTTGCAGACAGTACTCATCCAGAATTTCAGCCGGCAGCGCATCTTTAGGGCCAGGCTTAAACCAGCGCTCGTTCGGGTAATGTACAAACGCCGCGTTGGCGATGTCTTCGCCCCAAAACGTGCCGGCGTAGAAATGGTTGCAATTCAGGCGCTCGATATACTCTCCCAACGCCGACGCCAACGCGCTTTCTTTGGTCGCTCCCTTGCCATTGGTAAAACACATCGGCGAGTGCGCATCGCGGATATGCAGCGACCACACATTGGGAACAAGATTGCGCCACGAAGCGATTTCAATCTTGATGCCCAAGGCCGCCAAAACGCCCGACATATTGGCGATGGTTTGCTCCAACGGCAGATCCTTGCCCGCAATATACGTGCTCGCTTCAGAAGCCGGAGTCAAGGTCAGCAAGGCCTGTGCATCGGCATCCAAATTCTCTACCTCTTCAATCACAAACTCGGGCCCGGCTTGCACCACTTTTTTCACCGTACAGCGGTCGATGGAGCGCAAAATACCTTGGCGGTCTTTGGCAGAGATATCGGCCGGCAACTCAACCTGAATCTTGAAAATCTGCTGGTAGCGGTTTTCCGGATCAACAATATTATTCTGCGACAGGCGAATATTTTCGGTAGGAATATTGCGAGTTACGCAATACAACTTCACAAAGTAAGCTGCACACAAGGCCGATGAGGCCAGAAAATAATCGAAGGGACCAGGCGCCGAGCCATCGCCCTTATAACGGATAGGCTGGTCGGCCACTACCGTGAAGTCATCGAACTTGGCTTCAAGACGTAGCTTATCGAGAAAATTGACCTTAATTTCCATGGGGGAATTCTAAAAATGATGTAGCCGCTATTATCCGTCGCCACGCCGGTACCGTGCAATGTATCGATGGTTTCCTCAAACGCTGCCGCATATGGATAATTTGACAGGCGAACGCCATGGCGCAGTACATGGTTGGAACGGGCGAGCTTCCATGCGCCATGGCGATATCCAAGGCAGCGCCAAGTGCAGTTGCACCAAATGGAATCGCCACGAGTTCCGCCAATGTCCGCTTGGGTCGGGTTCCGCCTTCCAAAGTTTAGAAACCGATCATTCAAAGAAGTGACGCCAAAGTAATTTGTCGTTTTAATTCGGCGGACGGCAGCTATGTGAAGTGGAGCCGCCGCTCAGAATTACATCTGAAAAAGGCCAATACCGTCGGTATCAGTAACGGCGTCATAGAAAGCCAATGACCGCAACCGCTGCATTGCTGCCATTGAGTCATCGGGACGCGATAGCTCGCTGTGGGCACATGCTTGTCGTTGCGGTCCTTCGCCTTGATCGTCCCATAGAGCGCCTGCTCGTCTTATGGCAGCAGGATGCGAAGTGAGTACGGAGGGAAACGTCATTGAGTCGTATCGATGTTCGACAAAACAGCATTTGCTGTGGAGTGAATCTTGTCGGTTGATGCCGAGCATCCCGGCGTACCGCCGTCGGGCTCGCGGGCGTTGCCCCGCACCTCCTGCCGAGTCACGGCCATTCGGCATTGATCCCTGACGCCTCCGGCCCTTTGGGCCTGCGCGCGCCGCTTGCCGTTAAGGCAGTGGAGTGTGTGGGGTGGCCTTGCTGTTCCCTTCAACGTACCACGCCGTTCTCGCCGTCAAGGGCTGCGCGTGCCCTGCACGCTGGCGTCCATTCGGCCGTCTGCGACCCCTGACTGCTTGCGCTGCGCCGTGTTCCTCCGGTTCCGGGCAATTCCGCCCGATTCGGACTGGAGCACGATCATGTCGCAACTTACTCATTCTCTCGATACTTCCCTTCTCGTTCGCGATGTCACGGGCGACTACCGTCCGGCCAGCGCCGACGAGGTGTTGCTGGCTGCGCAGCGTCTGCTCGCAGGACAGATGCGCGACTGCGAAGTCCTGAACTCGCCCCAGGTGGTGCGCGACTTCCTGCGGGTGAAGCTGGGGGCGCTGGAGCACGAGGTGTTCGCCGTCATCCACCTGGACGCACAGAACCGTGTCATCGAATACGTCGAGATGTTTCGCGGCACGGTGAGCCAGACATCGGTGTATCCGCGCGAGGTGGTCAAGGAGTCCCTGGCCAGGAACAGCGCTGCGTTACTGCTGGTGCATAACCATCCGAGCGGTCAACCCAACCGTCGCGCGCCGACGAGATGCTCACGCAGGCACTGAAGTCGGCATTGGCGCTGGTGGACGTGCGAGTGCTGGACCACCTGATCGTCGCCGGTGGAGACATCCTGTCTATGGCGGAACGCGGACTGTTGTAGCCCGAGGGGGCATCGCCCCCCTTTTTTTGCTGCGTCCTTGACGTCCAGTAAAGGCTGCGCGCTGCGCTTGCCTCCAGGGGTCGGCTGACGCCCACCCCGCCGCGCAGGCTTGGCGCCCCACAGGACCGCCGAACAGGCTGCGCCTGATCGGCCAGCACACAGTGCAGTTTTCGCGCTACGCGCTTTGCTTACCTCCAGCCAGGCGTGCTTGCGGCACGCAGGGGCGCTCGCCGCGCGGCGTTGGTTCAGTGCATCCCCTGGCCCATCGGCCGCTGTTCGTCTTCCCCCAAGTTCATCGCTTTCTCCCGCGACCGTAGCACGCAGTGCCTGGCCGTCAAGGCGCGCAGGGCCGAGTCCTCGCTGCGCTGCGGGCCGCACCAACCCTGCGCTTCTTCCTTGACGGCCACGCCCTCGCCGGCCCGGTTGTTCGCGGGCGATGAACTCAGGAAAGACGGCGGCAACAGCGATCAGCCCAGGTCACTGCGCCGAACAAACCGAAGCCAACACCGGGCTCCGAATCTTGGAATCCGGTCAGCTTTGAAACCACAGCTTCAATCACTGGAGAAAGACCATGCAACTCAGTTCCCGTTTCGCTTCCCGCTCCCCCGTGCTGCGCGCCGATCATCCCCTGTCGGATGACCAAATCCGCACCGTGGTCCCGTCCATCTTTGCCGAGGACAAGCACGAAAGCCGCTCTGACCGTTACCGCTACATAGCGACCGGCGCGGTGTTGTCCGAACTGCGCAAGGAAGGATTCCAGCCCTTTATGGTTTGCCAGACCCGTGTGCGCGATGAAGGTAAGCGCGAGCACACCAAGCACATGGTGCAGCTGCGCCATGCCGACCAGATCAATGGCGCGGAGGCCAACGAAATCATCCTGCTGAATTCGCACGATGGCACCAGCAGCTATCAAATGTTGGCGGGCATGTTCCGCTTCGTCTGCAAAAACGGCTTGGTGTGCGGCGACACCGTGGCCGATCTGCGCATCCCGCATAAAGGCGATGTGGTCGGGCAAGTGATCGAGGGCGCGTATGACGTGCTGGATGGTTTTGATCTGGTGCGCGAACGCCGCGACGAGATGCGCGCCATTACGCTGGACCGAGGCGAGGCCGAAGTGTTTGCCCATGCGGCGCTATCTCTCAAGTACGACGACCCGGCCACGCCCGCACCGATCACCGAATCGCAGCTATTGATGCCGCGCCGCCGCGACGATGACCGGCCCGACTTGTGGAGCGCTTATAACCGCGTGCAGGAGAATTTGACGCAGGGCGGGTTGCATGGACGCACCGCCACCGGACGCAGGCACAGTACCCGGCCCATTCAAGGCATCGACCAGAACGTCAAGATCAACCGGGCTTTGTGGATGCTGGCCGAAGGCATGAAGCGGCTCAAGGCTTGACCGGCTGAATCAGCGAGGGGGAGTAATGCCCCCTCGACAATGAAGGCACACGGCACAACAACGGGCGGCCGGGCTAGGCCGCCGTGCGCCCATCCGTTCCGTCTGGGCGCACGGCGGTGATCGCTACGCGACCACTTGATGGCTGTAGGTATTCGCCATCGTTGGCATGGGGAACCAGCCGCTAGGTGCCAGATGCTTCGCATTGGGTAGTTCGGCAATCCTGCCTGAATTGTCGTTGCGTCTCCCGGCATGGCCGGGCCGCGCTGTCGTGCGTGGCATCGAGCCGCCATAGCGTCTCGCCCCTCTCGGGCTTTCATCGTTCCCTCCCTGCGGTCGGCTGACGCCTGCGCACTGCGTTTGCCCTCCAGGGGATCGGCTATGCAGCCCATCCCCGCCGCACTCTGTTTGGCGCCCCTGCAATGCCGCCGAACAGGTGGCACCTGATCGGCCAACGGCCATCCATCTAGGCGTGCCGCTGGCACGCAGTGGCGCTCGCCGCGCGGCGTTGGTCCGTCGCCTCTCTGGCCGTAGGCCGGTCATCCGTCTTTCCCCTCCTTCATCGCTCATCCCGCGACCGTAGCCCGCAGTGCCTGTCCGTCAAGGCGCGCAGGGCCGTGTCCTCGCCTGCGGCTGCGGGCCGCACCAACCCTGCGCTTCTTCCTTGACAGCCACGCCCTCGCTGGCCCGGTTGTTCGCGGGCGATGAACTCAGGAAAGACGGCGGCAACAGCGATCAGCCCAGGTCACTGCGCCGAACAAACCGAAGCCAACACTGGGCTCCGAATCTTGGAATCCGGTCGGTTTTGAAAACCACAGGAGGCAGCGCATGCAGACATCGACACCGTGCAATTGACAACGAATTTTTCTTCTTCCTTTTTTACTTTTTCAACTTCCCGCGAGGGATAGGAGCTATCACCATGAACACCATTACCCACCAAGAAACCCAAGCACTGCACGCGGCAGTCTTTACCCCTGCCGCCGCTACCATTGCTGCCTACGACCTGCTGCTGATTCCGCTGTCGCAGTTGCGACCTTCGAGCCGCAACGTGCGCAAGAGCGGCGGCGCGTCGATTCCCGAGCTGGCATCAAGCATTGCCCGCGTCGGCCTACTGCAAAACCTCACCGTGACCGCATCGAGCGATGGTGAGCATTTCGAAGTCGTCGCAGGCAAGCGGCGTCTGGCAGCGTTGAAGCTGCTGGCGAAGCGGCGCAAGCTTGCCAAGACCCATGAAGTGCCTTGCCTGTTGGTGCCGGATGCATCCGCACGTACCGTGAGCCTGACCGAGAACGTGCAGCGCGAGGCCATGCACCCCGGCGAGCAGTTCGAGGCGTTCGCGGCGTTGGTGGCCGAAGGTCGGCCTGTCGAAGATATTGCCGCTGATTTTGGTGTGACACCACTTGTGGTGCAGCGCCGTTTGAAGTTGGCGAATGTCTCGCCGCGCCTGCTGGCCGACTATCGCGCCGATGCTGTCACGCTCGACCAGTTGATGGCGCTCGCCATCACGGACGACCACACCGCACAGGAGGCGGCGTTCTATGACGCGCCGCAGTGGCAGCGCAGAGCGCAGGCGTTGCGCGAGCACCTGACCGAACGCGAGATCGACGCCACGCGCGATGCGCTGGCACGCTTCGTCGGCATTGAGACCTACGAGGCCGCAGGCGGTGGTGTGCGGCGCGACTTGTTCTCGGATGACACACGGGGCGTGTTCCTCTCCGATGCGGCATTGCTGGATACATTGGCGCGAGACAAACTTGCAGCCGCTGCGGACAGTGCCCGTGCAGAAGGTTGGGCATGGGTCGAATCGGTGCCGCGCATCACATCGGCGGAACTGCACGGCTTCCAGCGCGCCCGCCGTGACCGGCGCACGCCCAACAAGACCGAGGCCAAGCGCATCGCCAAGCTGCAATCGCAGCAACAGGCCATCGACGACATGCTGAATGCCGACGATGCCGAGGACATTGCGGAAGAAGAAGCATCGGCGCTCTACGAGGAAAGCGACAAGCTCGGCGCGGAACTTGACGCCATTGAGCAATCGCAGCAGGTGTTTGCACCAGACACGGCAATAGCCGGCGCTATCGTGACCGTTGATCACACGGGCGAAATCGCCATCCATCGCGGCCTGTTGCGCGAGGTCGAGGCCAAGGCATTGCGGGCGCAGGAACGGCAACGCATGCAGACTGGCGGCGATGGTGAAGGCGAGGCACGGCAACCGACCACGCCGAACATTTCCGAGAAGCTGGCGCGGCGCTTAAGCGCACACCGCACGGCGGCGCTGCAAGCGGAAGTCGCCCGCCATCCGCAGGTAGCACCGGTGGCCGTGGCACATCGCCTCGCGCTGCGCGTGGTGGTCGATGGCTACCGTTCGGAAGATTCGCCGATCAACATCAGCGCTTCGCCGCAGGATGGACTTGATACGTTTGCGCCGGACGTAGCGCAGTCGCCCGCCCTGATCGGCCTGCGGGAAGTGCAGCAGGCGTGGGCGGCACGGCTACCCAGCGACCCGGACGCACTGTTCGCTGAACTGCTGGCGTTGCCCCAGCGGGAACTGCTGTCGCTGCTGGCAGTGTGCGTGGCTACGACGGTGGGCGCGGTCACGCCACGCGAAGACACGTTGCCTGCTACCGCGCTGGCGCAGGCGGTGGGCCTCGACATGCACCCGTGGTGGACACCGACCGCCGAAGGCTACTTCGCCCATGTGTCAAAGGCCAAAGCCATCGAGGCGGTGCAGGTGTTCGCACCGGAGCATGCGGCGCGGCTCGCCAAGCTCAAGAAGAACGACCTGGCCAGCGAAGCGGAACGGCTGGCGGTGGGCACGGGTTGGTTGCCGGTGATGTTGCGGGCAGCGGTACAGGAGGCACAAGCAGAAACGCTCCCGGATGCTGAGACGAGCGAGTAAGTAAGATGTCCCGGCGGGTTTCCGCCGGGATTTTTCTGCGCGTCGCGCGCGGCAGGTATGCCGCGCGCGTTTTAACAGCCGACAGCCCCAACCAATTCCCAAAAACGCGCCCCGCCGCACAGGCGGGACGCCGGAGGGCGACAGGCTTTGCTGCGCGCTTGTGCAATGACGCACCGCCCCCGACGCTGGCGGGCAGGCCGCCAGAAACGACGGCGGCTCACCGACAGGCCGTCCACCATGCCCAGCAGAACCATCCACACCGCAATCGATCAAGCCCGCGCCAATGCGCGGGGAGCGTTCATCCTTGGTAATTCGGAACCGACCTTGCCTGCAATGGGGTGCGTGCCGGCGCAACGCCTGTACGAGGATGCCGTAGCCATGCTGCCTTCCGGTGAGGACGCACCCAACGGCGACCTTGGCTTGTCGTGAATCCTGGCGCGGCACCGGCTGCGCCTCGGGCTTCATGGCTGCAACCGTCCGGCGCAACGATTTTCCCCGGCACGATGTGCCTTCCTCGCGCAACAAAATCGCCGCGCCTCCCGGTCCTCCACTGCGTTGCGGCCGCTGGTGCAGCCCGCCCGTACCTCGCCCTTTGGATCACCGACAAGGCCGCGATGGGCGCGACCTTGATTCACCGAAAGGAAATCATCATGGCAAACATCGGCATCTTTACCGCACAGAACGACAGCTTCACCGGCACGGTTCGCACCCTGACGCTCAACGTCAAGGTCAAATTCGTTCCCAACACCAAGGAAAGTGACAACGCCCCGGACTACCGCATCGTCGCCGGCAACTTCGAGATCGGCGCGGCGTGGAAGAAAGTCAGCAAGGCGGAACGGCCCTACCTGTCGGCAACCCTGGATGACCCATCGTTCCCGGCGACCATCTATGCCCGCCTGGTCGAAGGCGACGTCGGCGCGCACAATCTGATCTGGTCGCGCAGCAAGGGCGACTGATCATCGCCCTCGGCGCCCCGCCCATGCGGCGGGGCGTTTTTGCGTTCACCCTCAGCGGCCCGCGCATCACATCGCGGGCCGTCTCATTTCATGCATTGACTCGCTGATAGCGAAGCACGGAATTCCGTGGAACCGCGCTTCCGTATCCGTGCTTGGGCACAAAGCCGCTTCCACGGATTGTCGATTCTGTTGTTTCACGGAGATGCGTAAAAGCGATTCTGCGTTTTCATGAGTTTGGGCAACGACACATTCCGGGTTCCACGAATCCTTGTGCATCGGCATTGAAGGCGTTCGCGCGTCCCCGGCGATGCCGGGTCACACTGTCGTGCTGCGCATCGAGCCGCCGATGGCGTCTCGCCCCTTCGGCTTTCATCGCTGACGCCTCCGCGCTTGATGGCGCTGCGCGCTACGCTTGCCCTCCAGGGATCGGCTCGACGCCCATCCCCGCCGCGCTGTGCTTGGCACCCCTCGCAATGCGCCGAACAGGCTACGCCTGATCGGCAGGCAAGACCGCATGCGCCATCGAATCTGGTCTGATGCCGACCGCTGTTCACCGCAGCGTTGCTGCACTTCATGACGATGCCACTCCTGTAGTGCATGGCCAAATCACCGACCGGACAGGCAGCGCAGCTTGGCGCACGCCGCACGCCCGTCAACCCCCGGCCCGCGCCAGCTTCGCCCGTGTTGGGGGTGTGACGGCCGCGCAATGCGCGTGCGCCGGACACGCAGCGCTCCGATCGGGAGCGTCCATTCAAGGAGTTGCAATCATGAACCTCATCACCGAAACACTGCGTGCGCAATTGCTGGCCAACGGCCAGCAGTCCCTCGACAACGACGACTTCGACCCACCGCCCGTCGTCAAGTTGTTCACCCCTGACGCGGGTGCGACCTGGCTGCTCACCGAGATCGACCCGGACGACCACGACCATGCCTTCGGACTCTGCGACCTCGGGCACGGCTTCCCGGAGCTGGGCTATGTGAGTCTGGCCGAACTGCAATCGGTGCGCGGACGCCTCGGGCTTCAGGTCGAGCGGGATCTGCACTTCACCGCCTCGAAGCCGATCAGTGCCTATGCGCATGAAGCACGACTCGCGGAGCGCATCGTGACGTAGCGGTCACGCGGGCGCTGCCGCCGGGCAGCGCCCTTTACTTGCCTATTTTCTCTTCTGGGCCTGGATGGCGGCCAGCTCGCGCTGCACGCGCTCGATGACTTCGCCCACTCCCTTGCTGTCGCTGCCATAGGCCAGCGTCAGCAGGGTGAGCGGATGCACGTCCATGACCTCGCACAGCTCGGCGACCTTGCTCAGGGTCGGGCTTTTCAGGCCACGTTCGAGGGAACTCATATACGTGCGGCTCGACACGTCCGAGAAAGCTTCCTGGCTGAGGCCGCGGGCTTTTCTGACTGTCTTGAGCGCCGCAGGGAATGAGTTCTTCAATGTCATCAAATCGTTTCATGTAAAACGACGATGACACCTGATAGCGCCCTATAGGGCTACAATCTATAGTGTTCATTTCTAGTATTTTCTGCTTGAACTTATGGCGATCGTGCCTATGCTGAAAGCCGCTTCTACTGAAATCATGGCTTCCGTACTGACGCAATCGCCGATGCGTGTACCCACGGATCCGGCGGAATCCGCTTTGGCAATTTGACGAAGAAGCACACTTGTACAGTCAAACTTTGACGCATTGGCACGTTTGCGCAAAACTAATGCTCCGTTGATCGTGACCACTTGCGCGCAGTGACCATGAAACCACTCATCACCGACGATCACCGCGTCCAACTTCTGGACAACGGCGCTGCCGCCGCGCGCGGTGAGAAGCGCGACCCGCTGCCGGTTGTCAAGCTGTTCACACTGGACGCGCATGCGACGTGGCTCTTGACCGAACTCAGTCCCGACGACGGCGACACTGCTTTCGGCCTGATCGACCTCGGCATAGGTGCGCCGGAACTCGGCCATGTACGGTTATCCGTCCTGGAAGGCATTCGCGGGCCACAGAACCTGGCCGTTGTACGCGATTTGCATTTCACGCCAAAGCGGCGGCTCTCCGAATACGCCCGGCTGGCCCAAGCTGACGGATCGATCAACGATTGATCGATCCCTGTTGGCCCGCCGCTGGCGAGCCACGCCATGCGATGCCGCAACGGTTCGCATTGCGTCTTTTTGGGTCTGGGTCCAGACCTTTTTTGTATTGATCGCTATTCAGTACAGCAACGGCACGACGCTGTCGCAACTAGACGACAACAAAAACCTCTCATTCGGAATGGTTCTGCGATAAATCGGACAAGCATCAAAATTCTTCGCAAAATAGTACTGGTCCGCTCTAGTGACATTGAATGCGTTCAATTTCGCGACATCTGCATATCCCAGATTGAAATTGGGTGAATCCGCGCACAAGAAAATCGATGGCGCTACCGGCACGCATCTGACCGTCATGAAATTATCGGCAACGGCAAATTCGGCATTGCATGCCCGTAAAATACCCCATTTCGGATAACTAGCCGCACGATTCGTGTAGAGCGATCTGGCCATCATCCGGAGGCCAGCCATCATGTGCCCAGGCATTTTTCCGTCGGGTCGAACAAATATGTACCCGTTTTTTTCTAAAATCTCTTGTTTGTTTTTGTCCAGATCAAGTTCTGGTAACACGCCATGGACCTGTAAATCCGGATGCCGGTTGTTGTTGGCTTCAAATCTACCTCTGCATAGTTCATAAAAATGCGTAACAATTTCGTTCATTTCACCGGTCAATTCCACGACTTCTCCGGTAACAATTTTGTCAGCGAGCGACGAATATTCGCGTTCAATTTTGTGACTAATCAGTGTTTCCGTTCTCTGATCCCATGCTCGCATTGTGCAAAACAAGACATGTCTGACTTAACAGAAAAAGTTATTGGGTCGCACACACGTCTTACTTGGACCTGCGATCTATTGTTTCCGAAGCGCGCGATGCAGCGGTCGGGGAAAATATGCTGTTTGATCGTTAAGCGATGTGGGTTGCCTGCCTGTGGTTTTTCATATTTCATTGAATCGCTCTCAAACGAAATGGATAACCGGCCAATTCAGGCGCCGCTAAGAAGAGACAACCGGCAGCATATCAAATGCGATCAACTGGTTGTGTAATCAACCGGCCGATCGCGCGCATCAAGGTAGGCGCACAGCTCCGTCAAGACTCCCTGCTGTGCTGCAAGTTTCGCCTCGGCCGTCGCCAACGCCAGTTTGTTGAATACACAACTGTTAAATTTGACGGCTAGGCTACAACTGCGACCTGAATTAAAGTTGTCTTTTAAGCAATTGCAGGAGTTTACATGTTACTCAACAAAATATCTACCACTGCTGACAATCAACGACGCTGAGCTTCGGAAAAGCATCCATGCGGCGACCAACAAAAGCGAGGAGTTTAACAACTTCGTTAAATGGCTATTTTTGGTGGCGACGGCATCATTTCCGAAAACATCCGGCATGAATAACGCAAGGTTATCAAGTACAGCCACCTGGTGGCCAATATGGTCATCCTTCATACCGTTCACGGCATGTCGCGTGTACTGAAGGGGCCGCAGGCAAAGGGGTATGTGTTGACCAAGGAAATATTGCGGGGTACGGCGCCGTACCGGCGAGAGCATATCAATCGATTTGGCGAATATCCGCTGGATCTCGATCGGGAATTCGAACCGATCAACTACAAATTCGATTTCGCTATATAAATCATCAAGTTAGATCACTTTTGGCGGAAAAAAACGCAATCCCGGCTCACCCTCATTGATTTCCTTCTATCCGAGAGGAGCTTGCGCCATGGCAGATTCGAGCGCTGTTCACTGGCATCCCAGTGGTGCATACCTGTACGTCCTGCATCTGGACGGCCCCGCGCTGGCTTGGGAATACCTGCGGCGCAACCCGGAATACCTGCGCGCCTGGCAACGCCACCGACGCCGTCCGCAGCACGATGCGCTTCGCTGGGGCTTGCGCCTGCTGGAAGACCCCGCGCGCGATGCACGCGACGCGTACCCCGACTGGTTCCCTGATCCATCCTCGGTAGTCCAGGTCTATCCCGATGCCGATCCCACGGCCGATGCGCTGCTGTTCCAGCTCTGGCGCTTCCCCGGCCGCAAGCATCTGATGCACGACGGCAAGCGCCTGGTGCTGACCACTCACCTAGTCAATCGCATGCTGCGCATGGCGATATCTCCCGCACTGGAAGACGGCATGGCTTACGCCTATGCCGTCCGCGCCGGTTGCCAGCTCCCCGAGCGCTGGCGCGCAATCGAAGGCGAGCTGGCGTTGCTTGACGCCGCAAAGGTGCACCGCATTGCAATCGCCACCGGCCGACCAGGTCGCACGTCAATTCTCCACATGCGCACCCTGCAGGCGCTCGACGGCACGTTGGCCGGTGCTTCGCAGCGCGGCGTGGCCGAAGTATTGTTCGGCATCGCCGTCGTTACCGAGCGCTGGTACGACGACGGGGATCTGCGCGCCCAGGTCCGCCGCATGATCCGGCGCGGACAAACGCTCATGGACGGTGGATACCACCGCCTACTCTAACTCGGCAAGGCCGCACAGGGACGTTCGCACGGCGGAGCAAAACGTCCCTGCACAGAACGCCTGACTTTCCCGAGACTGCTTCCATCCGGCGGCGATTGCTTCGTCGGCGATCTTGACCGATGGAGGCACATGCCATGAGACCCGAACCGCTACCACCACACTACGTACCCGCAGCCACACCCACCGCCGCCCAGCAGCCGGCGCGTTACCTGACCAACAACGAAGCCGCCGCATTCCTGCGGCTGTCGCCGCGCACGCTGGAAAAGCAGCGCGTCATCGGCGGCGGCCCGCGCTTCCGCAAGTTTGGTCGGCGCGTGATGTACGCCATCATCGACCTCGAAAGCTGGGCCGATGCGCGCAGCTTTGAGATGACGTCCGACCCCGAGTACACCGCGCGCCGTGCCGGCGTGCGGTGATCGGTAATGGACACCGTCACCAATGGCCATCGGCCACGACCCGCAGCGCGAGCAACTCGAACTGTTCCATGCCTTCTCCGGCGAGCTGCCAGCACGCGATGCGCAAGACCTGATGGCCTACCCGTTCTTTTCGCTGGCCAAGAGCAAGCGCACAGTGCCGATCGACTTCCGCACCAGCAGCGTGACCGTGCGCGTCGAAGGCACGGCCGAACATGGCCTGGCGACGATATGGGATGCCGATATCCTGATCTGGGCAGCCAGCCAGATCGTCGAGGCGCGCGATGCGGGGATGCGTTCGTCGCGGCTCATGGCCGCCACACCCTACGAAATCCTGCGCTTCATCGGTCGCGGCACGTCGCTACGCGACTACCAGCGCCTCAAGGCTGCGCTGGACCGCTTGCAGTCCACCAGCGTCGCCACATCGATTCGCCAAGCCAATGCGCGGCGCCTGCATCGCTTCTCGTGGATCAACGAATGGAAGGAACGTGCGGATGGCCAAGGCCGGCCGCTGGGCATCGAGCTGATCCTGCCGGACTGGTTCTATGCCGGAGTGTTCGAAGAGAGTCTGGTGCTGACCATCGACGCCAACTACTTTCGCCTGACCGGCGGTATCGAGCGCTGGCTGTATCGACTGGTGCGCAAGCACGGTGGCTGGCAGCCCGAAGGCTGGCGCTTCGATTTTCCGCACCTGCACCGCAAGTCCGGGAGCATGGCGCGCTTTACCGACTTCGCCTACGACCTGCGTTGCATCGTGGCGCGGCAACCCTTACCCGGTTACACGCTCGCCGTCCTGCGGCCCCGGCATGGGCCAGAGGTGCTGGCCTTCCGCGCCGTGCCGTCCACGGCACCGCTGCGCCCCGGTGGCAGCTTCAATGCCGGTGCAATGCCTGTGGACAAACGGTGAATACGCTCGTGCTATCGGGAGTGGGAATCCTCGTGCTATCAGGCGCAGTGCTGTCGTGCTATCAGGAGTGCGGACGCGTCGCAAAGCCTCGCGCAGCGCGGGTTTCGGCGTTTCCTAACTTAGGTTCTAACTTTGAATCTATAAAACTAACGATAAGAAGCCCCCGCGCGCTGTGGACAAGTCGGCGGGCAGGAGGTAGCGCATCATGATCATCGCACTGTTGAACCAGAAAGGCGGGGTCGGCAAGACAACCCTCGCCACACACATCGCCGGTGAGCTGGCAATGCAAGGCAGCGCGGTGATCCTGATCGATGCCGATCCCCAAGGTTCGGCACTTGATTGGACACAGCGCCGTAGCCAGAATAGTTTGCCCAGGTTGTTCGGTGCAGTCGGTCTGGCCAGGGAAACACTGCATCAGGAGGCGTCAGAACTCGCCAAGCGCTGCGATCACATCGTGATCGATGGCCCGCCCCGGATCGCCGCCCTCGCGCGCTCCGCGCTGCTTGCGGCGGACCTGGTACTGATTCCCGTGCAACCCAGTCCCTACGACGTGTGGGCCAGCGCCGAGATGGTGTCGCTGATCCGCGAAGCGCAGGTGTTCCGGCCAGCGCTGCGCGCGGCCTTCGTCATCAACCGGCGTGTCAGCACCACGGTGATCGGGCGCGAGGCACGCGGTGCGCTCGCCGATCAACCGCTGCCTTCGCTGCTGTCGGAGGTTCGGCAACGCATCGTGTTCGCCGACAGCGTGGCCGCTGGCCAACTTGCCCGCGAACTCGACGCAGACAGCATCGCCGCACGCGAGATCGCGGCACTCGCCGATGAAGTGTTGAGGATGGCGCGATGAAGAACAGCAAACGCGTTGCCATTGGTGCGCGTCCGCCTACCGACCCGCATGCCGATGCATGGGTGCGCCAGGGTGACGGCGCGCACATCGGCAAAACCGATCTCTACACCGCCAGGCTGACCATCGACGTGACGCCGACGCTACGCGCCCGCATCAAGGTTGACGCCTTTACACGTGGCATCACGGTGGCCGAGATGCTGCGCGGTCTGTTGGAACTTGAATTTCCGGAGAAACAGCCATGAATGCACTGCCGCAGGTGGCTAGCAACGCGCCACCCATATCACGTCCCTTGCTATCAAACGCCACGAACAACACGCCGCTGACGCGCGTGTCACTGGCGTTCGTCGAACGTCGGATCAACCTCTACCTGCGCTTCGGTCATCCGGTTCGTGAGTTGCGACTGGACCGCTGGCGGAGCTGCGCGTTGTTCCTGCCTGCCGCCTTGCTCTGCCGCGTGCGCTGGGAGTCCAACGACTACGGCACGACGCGCTGGCAGCTCATGGTGCTGCAAACCTGCGCGCCACTCGATGCGGTTCAGCGCATCGCCGGCATCCAACCTGGTGCGCGCCTGCTGCTGCACGCCGAAGGCGAACAGCAAGTGCAGTCAGTCCTGCCGCAAATCGACACCATCGAAACGCTTGGCATCGATCCGGTAGCGGTGTCGCCTGCGTACTGGCGCACGTTGGGCAACCGGCTGTCTGCACGGCTACCACTACCGAATTACACGGTCGAACGGCATGCCGCTTACCTCGCGGGCGAGGTGCTGCGATGAACGCCCGCGTCCATCGCAAGAGCGTCATACTGTTCACCGTCCTTGGCATCGTTGCGCTCGCCTGGTCGTCCAAACATACGTTCGTTGCACGCATCGTCTACAACCCCAGCGACAGCGTACCGCCTGGCTGGTATCGCATCGGTCCGCCTGAATCGCTGCACGTCGGCAGCATCGTGCTCGTCAGGCTTCCGGCAGACGCTGCCGCGCTAGCTGCGCAGCGTGGCTACCTGCCCGAGCACATTCCGCTGCTCAAGCGCATCGGCGCGATGTCACCGCAGCAGGTGTGCATCGAGAAGCGCATCGTTCGCATCGACGGCATGCCGGTAGCTGGCGTCCATGCAACAGATGGCCGTGGCCGTCCACTGTCGGCATGGCAACAATGTCGGCAGCTTCACGATGGTGAGCTGTTCCTGCTGAGTGCAACCAATCCGGCATCGTTCGACAGCCGGTACTTCGGTCCCGTTGCTGTCTCCGCCGTGATCGGCAGCGCGCAGCCCTTATGGACGTGGGACACGCCATGAACGTGCAGCGCTGCGCACCATTCTTCGTGCAGTCTCGCTGCACATCGTTTGCACCACGGCCTACGGCTGCGGTGCTTCACCCGTGCAGACAATCGCAGCCTGACCGTCGGAGCCGGTCGCGCCAGCGATCGGGAAAGGCGGAGGGCAAGATAAAAGGGGCGGCACGTACCTTGCCGCAATGTCAGTCTGCACGTGGGTTGGGCACGGCACGCCGACTGCATGCCGCCGTGCCGTCGTGGCGCGCAAAGCCGGATGGGCTCAAGGTTTCCCGCGTGCCGTCTTCGACGTGGTATGCCAATCTACGATGGAGCTTGTGTCATGGCCTCGCGTGACGATGACCGTCTGCGCATCAAGCCGGGGGCACCAAAACGCCCGGATGGATCGCAAAGCGGCCAGCGCGCACAGCGCTTTGTCTCGCAAGTCCTGAAGCAGGTCTCGAAGGCCGGTGCGAAGAACTCGGGGGCGCGCGGTGCGCGTCCCGCATCGACCTTCGGACGGGGCCGCGTGGCCTCTCGCCTAGCGGGTCGCACGCTTGGAGCCGACGCGCGACGCGTGATCATCAAGTCTCGTTTTGTGGTGCTAAAGAAGGCTGGCGCCAATTCCGTATCTACGCACCTGCGCTACATCGAGCGCGACGGCGTGACGCGCGATGGAGAGCGAGGACAGGCCTACGGCGCCGAGACCGACACGGCTGACCTCAAGGCCTTCGAGGAACGCGGCAAGGGCGACCGCCACCAGTTCCGTTTCATCGTCTCGGTGGAGGATGCCGGGGAGTTGGAAGACCTGCGCGGTTACACGCGCGAGTTCATGCAGCGCATGACCACCGACCTGGAAACCAGGCTGGACTGGGTGGCTGTCGATCACTGAGTGATCCAGCATCAGACCGGGCTGATCCACCGTCCGCTGCGCGACGGCGAGCGCGCAGACGGCATCTACCGCCGCTCAGTCCAGCTTGCCAGCGGTCGCTTCGCGATGCTGGACGACGGCATGGGCTTCAGCCTAGTGCCGTGGCGGCCGGTAGTGGAACAACGGCTTGGGCAGCAGGTATCGGCCATCGTGCGGGGAGCATCTGTCACTTGGGAACTGGGGCGGCAGCGTGGACGGTAACCCATTGCGGAAACCACTGCCGATGCAGGGGAACAATGCTTCAACTCTCTCGCAAAAAAAGTTAGTGCGGAATGGGTGCTGGAGGCCGATATCCAAGGCTGTTTCGACCAAATCAGTCACGACTGGATGAGCGCCAATGTCCCTACGGACAAGGCGGTTCTAAAGAAATGGCTCAAGGCGGGATTCGTGTATCAAGACGAACTCTTCCCCACAGAGGCCGGCACCCCGCAAGGGGGCATCATTACGCCCACAACAACAGAGCAAACTCTCGGGTAAGATGGGGACTGCGCATTGCTCGGGAGAGTTTGGCCCCAAGGTTTGCGGGATGGCTGTGTTTATCTTCCAGCGAGATCCGGTGCGCCTCGTTTTCCACGAGGCGCTCTTTCAGATCCGAAACCTGCTGCTCGGCCGTGTGGCGGGCGATCGCCTCCGCCTGCAGGGACTGACGGGTAGCCGCACGTAACCAAGGCGCATTCGAAACGGCGGTTGGCTGCTACGAGGACGACGCTGTCGTCGTCGTTCGACCCGGAGAAGTGCTGGCTGGAAAATCGGCGATTCGTTCCTTTACGGAGACCGCTACAAGTCTGTCAATCACCTTCCAGAGCCACGATTTTGTCGAGACCTCAAACACGGCATTGCACTATTCGAAATGGACTTTGACGCTTCCCTCCGATACCGGCACGACGCAGGAACTCAGTGGTTGTACGACCGATGTACTCCGGAAACAAGCGGACGGAGATTGGCTGATCACGATCGACAACGCGTGGGGCATCGCCGTTCTGGGCTAGGTTTCGGATGCGGCGACCTGCGCAAACATCGCTATTCCGGCCAGACTATCCATCTCGAATCCGCTAACGCCAACTCTCGTCAGGCGCTGCTTGCTGGTCGCAATGCAATCATGTCGTACCAGTGTCTCATGGCATCCTGTTGTGGCGGGATCGCCATGCCGATCCCGCCCTTTGCGAAATCAATCGCCACCATGGCAGTGATGTCCGCGGCAGAAAATTCGGGGCCGGCCACGTAGACCGTTTGCTGCAGGCGGGCGTCCAACTCCTCCATGAAAGAAGCCACCCGTGCCTTGCTGCGTTCTGCCAGCGCGGGAATCTGCGCATACGCGTGAGGACCGGCCAGCGCACGCCCTTTCAGGCTCGATACCGTGTTGCGCACCGCTTCCATCACGGGGGCGAATCCGTCGAGCTCGGCGACCCTGCGCGATGGGCCGTTCCGTTCCGAGCATGCGCCGTATCGACTTGATTTCACCAACATTTCGCAAGTGTTGAACGCCACCCAGGCCTTGATCGCCGAGGGGGTGTATGGCCCGGAATTCGAGAAACAGTTGCGTTATCGCGCGGCGCACCAAGTCAACGTCAAGAACGTTCTCGATGTGTTGCCGAATCCGGAAAATCGCATCACGCTCAGCGCGCAGAAGGATGCCATGGGCATCCCGAAACCGCAGGCGCACTATGCGATCGATGAATACACGCGTCGCGGGGCCGAGGTATCAAAGGCCGATTTCACGCGCATTGCAGAGTTGATGGGCGGCACCAACCTGCGCTACAGCGCAGAAGGCAATTTCGCCAACAATCAGCACATCACCGGCACGATGAGCATGGGCAATGACCCGAAGACCTCGGTCGTCGATCGCTTCGGGCGCACGCATGATCACGAAAATCTGTTCATCGTCAGTACCGGTGTCATGCCGACTGCGGCCACCTGCAACTCGACCCAGACTGGATTGGCGCTGGCGCTCAGAACTGCGCAGCACATACTAGAGCAATCCAACGTGCGTACGCCGGTTCCGGCTACGTCGAAATCCTCATCGTTAAGGTAGCCTTCAATGAAATTGATGACACGCCTGCACGTTAATCTCGGCGCCACCGTACTGGCGCTTGTGAGCTTGAACGTTTGCGCCGCCACAGCGCCAGATACCGCAAATACCGAGCTGATCAAACGCGGCCAGTATCTGGCTACCGCTGGCGATTGCATCGCTTGCCACAGCACACCTGGCGGCAAGCCAATGGCCGGCGGGCTGTCGCTGCCGACGCCGCTAGGCCCCATCGTTTCAACCAACATCACGCCCTCGAAAACACACGGCATCGGCAACTATACGCAGGCACAATTCAACGATGCCTTGCGCAAAGGCGTACGTGTGGATGGGCAGCATCTCTATCCAGCGATGCCGTATACGTCGTACGCGACAGTCACGGGCGACGATGCGCAGGCGCTGTACGCCTATTTCATGCATGCAGTTGCGCCGGTCGATGTGACAGCTCCTGCCACGGATCTGCCATTTCCTTTCAACATCCGGCTTTCGATGGCGGCCTGGAATCTGCTATTTCTCGACAATAAGCCGTTCGTACCTGACGCCAGCAAAAGCCCGGAGTGGAATCGCAGCGCCTACCTGACGCGCGGGCTCGCGCATTGCAGCGCCTGCCACACGCCACGGAATATGCTGATGGCGGAAGACCTGTCGCACGAACTCGGCGGTGGCGATGTCGGCGCCTGGCACGCGCCCAATATCACGTCGGACGCGAATAGCGGTGTCGGCGGATGGCGCGAACGGGAAATCGTGGACTACATGCGATTCGGCCATGTTGCCGACAAAGCGCAGGCAGCAGGCCCGATGGCTGAGGCGGTCGATAACAGCCTGCGGCATCTGACTGCTGATGACTTGCGCGCGATTGCGACCTATCTGAAGACAGTGCCCGCGCTACGCGAGTCGGCTGACACCCACCCGGTATACGCGTGGGGTGCGGCTGCCGATGACTTGAACAGCATCCGGGGTGTGGCGTTGCCCAAGGATCTGAACCAGATGACCGGCCCCCAACTCTATGACGCCCACTGCGCGACTTGTCACCAGGCCCGCGGCCAGGGAAGTTTCGATGGTGGTCTGCCGCCGCTGTTTCACAACACAGCGCTGGGCAGTACCAACACCAACAATCTGGTGATGGTGCTGCTCGAAGGCATACAGCGGCACACCGATTCCTCCGAAGTGTTGATGCCGGGTTTTAAAAAGACGCTGTCGGATCAACAGTTCGCGACGCTTGGGAACTATCTGACGAAAAATTTTGGCAACCCCAAAGCCGTGGTCAGCGCCGAACAGGTGAAAACGCTACGCGCGGGTGGTGGTTCGTCCAACTTGGTCGTGGCAGCGCAAGCGGGGATGGGGGTGTTCATCATCGTGATCATCGCCGCGATTTTCGCATTCACCAGACGGAAGCGACGCATTGCGCATGGACCAAAGTAAAAGCGCGCGCTCGTAAACTTTGCCATGGGCTAGATTGACGTTTTGTCGACTGGTGAATAGCGATGCCAAAGTTAAAAAGCATTGAAGAGTTGTTCGAGCAGGTGAAAGTCGACGTGCTGGAGTTGTTGCACGACATCACGGAGTCGGCGCCATGAATCGCTACGCGGCCCGAGAATGGCTGCCGGATGAGCGGCCTACGCTGCCGGGCTCGCCTTCGACGCCGAGCCATTCGACGCTGCTCCGGTTCGCCTACGCCATGGTGGAATTCATCGTTGCCATCACCGGCGGTTTGGGGTAATGAGCTGGTAGCCTTCAACCTGCTTAACCTGCAGGGCATATTGGGATCCTACTCACCCGAGGTGGCTTGGCTACCGGCCGCTTATGTGATGACCAATGTGTCGATGAACCTCTTACTTGTAAAGTTTCGCCAGCAGTTCGGGCTGCGCCTGTTCACCGAGGCGTTTCTGGTGCTGTACGCGCTGGTGACGTTTGCACATCTGTTCGTCAACGACCTGAACTCCGCCATTGCCGTACGGGCCGCCCACGGCATGGCGGGCGCCGCGCTCAGTACGTTGGGACTCTATTACATGCTGCAAGCCTTTCCCGCCAAATGGCGCTTGAAGGGAATCGCCGTAGGGCTCGGCGCCTCGCAACTGGCATTGCCAATGGCCCGGATTTTTTCCACTGATCTGCTGCAGATCGCGGCGTGGCGCGGGCTGTACCTGTTCGAGCTGGGGCTGGCGCTGCTCTCGCTGGGATGCGTGCTGCTGCTCAAACTGCCGCCCAGCGACCGGATCAAGACCTTCGAGAAACTCGATTTCCTCACCTTCGGCCTGTTCGCACCGGGTGTGGCGTTGTTGTGCGCGGTGCTCTCATTGGGCCGCATCGTCTGGTGGCTGGAGACACCCTGGATTGGCGTGGCACTGGCGGGTGCGATCGCCCTCATTACTTCCGAGCTGGTGATCGAGCACGAGAGCGGACGAAAATGGGGGCTGGGTAAGGTTGCTGCTTGGCCAAATTGATGGCACGATTTTACTTCCAAGAGCGACTTTGCGAGGATGGAATGCGCATCGATATCGAGGTCAGAATCGGCGGCAAACGAGATCGCACCCTTGTTGCGACGATCGAAAGAGATCGCGATAAGACGGCCGAACAAGGGATTGGTCTGCAGCTTGCTGAGGTCAAGTCGCTTATTGGCCGTCTTCAGCAAATTGTCGCGACCGCGCAGGCGGACGAAGTGATTGCAAGGAATTGCCTGTGCGGCCAATGCGGGGAGCCTCTGCCGCGGAAAGGTTCTGCGTCCATCGTCTACAGAACAGCATTTGGCAAACTTCGTCTTGATAGTTCGCGCTATTATTCGACATGCGTCTGCGGCCATTGTGCGCACGAAAGCGCGTCGTTTAACCCGCTGGCGGAGATATTGACAGAGCGGTCCCATCCGGAATTTGTTTACCTTCAGACCCGGTGGGCCGCCACAGTATCGTACGAGCGTGCTTCGGCACTGCTCGCAGACGTGCTTCCCATTGACGCGGTTCCGCGTAGTTCATCGATCAAGGATCAGGTCCGCAAAGTTGGCGTCCAGATCGATAAAGCGGCGCTGCACAATGCCGAAGACTTTTTCAATAGCATGCCGCTTCGATTTCCCGATCCACCGCTTGAGCAGCCTCGACATGCGTTGCAGGTTGATGCCGGTTACATTCGTGCGGTACCGGCAAAGTGTCATGGTCGGCGCTCGTTTGCTGTCATCGCCGCGCGGCTTCGAATTCCAGACGGTCCTTCCGCATCGATTGCGTACGTGAACGATGAGACGTGGTCAGTTCTGGACAGGTTTCATCATTTTCTACATCGGCACGAAGTTCCTATCGATGCGCCATTGGCCATCATCAGCGATGGGGGTGAAGACGTCAACTACCCAAGCTATTTGCCTTGGCGGCCAGTGCAACGCATCCTCGATTGGTTTCATATTTCGATGCGCTTCGAACACATCCTCCAGCGGATGCGTGGCATGCGCCATTCTCAGCCAGACGATGCCGCTGCACTGATGAAGAAGGTCGCGTCAGCAAAATGGCGGCTGTGGCACGGTCGAGCGCAAGGTTCGATCGAACGGCTTCGCGAGGTCGACAAAGCAACGACCGATAAGCTTCAAGACCATGTGAAGGATCTCATCGGTTACTTGGAGTCGGATCAGAGCCGCTTGATCAACTATGGCTCAAGATATCGGGCTGGCCTGCCGATATCCACGAGTCTGGCGGAGTCAGCGGTTAATTTCGTGATTGGAGACCGCTTTAAGAAGAAAGGTCAAATGCGCTGGACCACAGCAGGCGCCAACGCTCTGTGGCACATTCGCGTTGCAGATCTCAATGGAGAGCTTGCGGATATTTTCAAGAAACCTCTGTACGGAAAGCGCTCAAAGTTCACACACAAAAATCTTTGGGAAGACTTTCCGATGGCTGCATAAATCAAGAATTCAGCCCTCGATTTCGTCCGCTCTCCGAAGCTTCTGCTCCATTGCCCCTCTCCTTAAGATATTCTTTTGTTGCCTGCACCTAAGTGCCGTACGGCAGTGCTCGTATCATTGGCTACCAGCATGTTTTTCATTTCGGTCTCACTCCAAGGTTGTTGAACAGGACAGCGCCACATTTCCCGTCAGGTATTGCATGCCGCAGACGCAGCGCAATTGAATCCCGCACATGCATTTCAGTACCACGCATTCTTACTGCGCTCCCCCCAAAGGCCACCAGAAACTTCCGGAATGAATTTAGCGCACCAGCACACCGGCTTTCGCCGATGTGCTTCCTACTGATTATCAGTTAAACCTTCAATAGCTCAAGCCGAACCCGAACGGGAACAGCGTGTCTTTCGCAGCATAGCCCGGTGCGTCTGGATCATTGTTGATGACGGCGTCAAGATTGTTCGCCAGAGCGAATGGCATCTTGCCCTGGGGCTTGAACTTGCCGGTCAGCACATCCATCAGCGCGGCGTCGCTCACGCCGAACCCTGCCAGAATGCCGCCAGCCTGCTTTAGTCCGCTGGCATCGTCAAGTACGAAGGGCTGGCGGAAGTAGACGTTCAGGACCGTCTTCTTCGCACCCACCGTGTTCATCACTGCCTGGATATCCTTGAGCGAGGGTGATATCTTCCACGATCGCGCAGCAGCCATCGTGGTGAACGACAGACTGTTGAGTTCCTCAGGAAGTGCGCCACCGAACTGCAGATTAAATTCTCCAGCTTTTGGCACATAGTCCTTGGGCAGCACGTTGGTAACTTCGACCCGAATGACCGCGTAATCGGTATCGGCGGGAACTGCTGGCCGGGTTTGCCCCTTGCTCGCGTCGTAGTCACCGGTGACGACGGTGTAGCCGTACTGCTTGTCGCCTACCACGGCGGCATTCATCCCCATCGTGTAGAGCTTGACGGGTTTCGTCGCGGATGGCGTCGCAAGCGGCAGGGTGTTGTTCTGATTCTGCAGCAGAACGATGGATTTACGCTGTGCAAGCGCGGCCTTGGCCCGGAAGGTGTCGTTGCCGACAATGCCGGCGGCCTTGCTGGCATCGACGTAAGGGTCTTCAAACAGGCCAAGCTTGAACTGCTCGGTCAGCAGCCTGCGCGCCGATTCATTGATTCTGGTTTCGGCGATTTTCCCTGCCTTCACCAGATCGGTAATGGTCACGTTCGTATGGTATCCCGACATGACGTCGGTACCCGCAGTAATGGCAATGGCCATCCGTTCGGGAATCGTCTTGTCTTCTATGCCCCATGCACGGTCATTGATAATGCCGGTGTCGGAATTGACATAGCCCGTGAAGCCGAGCTTGCCCCGCAGCAGATCTGTCACGATTTGCTTTGAGAAGGACATGCCGATCTGATCGTACGTGACGCCTTCGTAAGTCAGATTGATCGGGACGCCGTAATACGGCATGATTGCGGCCACGCCCGCGTCGATAGCCGCCTTGAAGGGTTTGATGTGGTCGCCCAACCTTCCCGCCGGGTAGACCTGATTCTTGCCGAAGGCGTAATGCGGATCGCCGCCGCCTTCCTGCGGGCCGCCACCGGGAAAGTGCTTCATCGTCATGGCGACATTGCTGCTGGGGCTGAGCGGACCACCCTGCAGGTTTTTCACCAAAGTCGTCACGATTTGGGCATTCAGGTCGGCATCTTCCGAGAAGGTTTCATGGATACGAAACCAACGCGGTTCGGTCGACAGGTCTGCCATGTAACCATACAAGCCGCGCAAGCCAATGGCCTTGAATTCGGCACCGACCGTTTGCGAAAAGTCCTTGATGAGATCCATATCCCTGGTTGCAGCAAGTCCAGGTTCCTTCGGCCATTCGGAGAAGGAGCCGGCCGGCTCGTTGACGCCAGCACGCGCTGCTCGATCGTAGTGGTTGCGGGCGTTGGACTTGAACAAGGCCGGGATGCCCAGCCGCGTCCCTTCAGCCATTTCCTGCATCGCATTCATGAACTGCGCTGCTTCGGTCGGGGTAACCTGTGCACCGCCAAAGCCACCGCCGCCCGCCGCATTCACGGGATTGGCTGTCACCGTGCTACGGAAGATGAAGCGGGTCATTTTCTGTGTCTTGACGTAATCGATTGCCGTTGGCGAGACCACGCCGCCGGCGTCCGGGTTCAGGGTGTCGATCATCATCATCCCGGCTTTCTCTTCGAGTGTCATTCGGCCGACCAGATCCTCGACACGTTGCGCGACCGGTACGCGCCAATCTTCGTATGGATCGAGTTTGCCATTGCCGTTCAAATCCCTGAATGTGGCGCCGTCGACCTGCAATACGCCCTTGGTTCGCGCTTCAATGAGGGGCTGCGGGATACTGTCGGCTCCGCCACCGCATGCCGAGAGCATCAGACTGCCGATGAGTGCACTCACACCGAGCGTAATCGGCCTGGCAGTGAAAAGCGGGCCTGATGTGCTTTTCATGGCAATCCCCGTTGGAACGTATTTGGAATTGCCATCATCGGCACCATTTTTATTTGTACGAAACGTCTGCTTCATTGTCCTTCTCCCTAAGTTTTTTCAAACAACGCAATTGAATCCTGCATAAAGTTCGATGCAATGCATGCCCCGACTGCGCTCGCAGCAGAACCGCCAAGACCTTCGGGCCATGGAACCTGAGCGCAGAGCGTCAACATGTCACGGACCAGCCCTGCCAATTCAGGGCCTGCCGCCGCAACTTGTCAGAATGTGTGGCGAATGCCGAGATCTAATGCTTTGTTACCAGAGCCGCCCTCAATTGCACTGCCCGCGGTGTAGAAGACAGGGCCATTCTTGTTGTTGATATAGGCATAGGCTGCGTACAAAGTTGTGCGCTTGGACATCACGTAGTTGTATCCAATGGCAATTTGATCTGCATCTCTGTTATTGGCTGACTTGTCGTTCCTGCGAATATAAGACGCCATGACCGTATTTGCGCCGAACGGCACGGAAACACCAACCATCGCATCAGTGGCATCAACCAGCCTCGTGCCGACGTTTCCAGTCTTGGTGATGGCATAGGCGGCGTGGGCCTTGACCACGCCGAAGTTGTACGTGGCACCCAGCATGGTGTTTTTGTCGTTTGTCGCATTTCCAAAAGCAGTATTGGCAGACGCACCGACAACAGAAGGAATCAGATTGTTTCGGTTCTGGTGGGCTATGCGAACAAACAGTGGACCGGACGTATAACCAGCCGAACCGGCAACATAACGGTTGGCAGATGCGCTTCCTGCAACTTCACCGAAACCATACGCGACGTTGGCGGAGAAGCCGTTGATAGTGGGTGTGCTGTACATCACATCATTGTCGACGCGAGACAGATAGCCCTTCATGAAGACGTTTTGCAAGCGACCTGCGTAGCCGTTGCCAAATGGGTCAACCGCGCCGACCAGATCATCGATCGGCGTATATTGACGGCCCAGTTTAATGGTGCCGAAACCATTGCTCAGACCAACGAACGCCTGACGGCCAAACAGCAAACCGCCTTGGCCCAGTGTCCCGGTATCCGCCTGAAAGCCGTTTTCCAGCTGAAAAAATGCAGACAAGTCGCCACCCAGGTTTTCTATGCCTTTGAAGCCCAGACGCGAGCCATTGGCGATACCGCTGGTCAGTTTGGTCATCGAACCGGCTGGACCGCCGCTTTCACGCACGACGCCGAGATCTACCAGACCGTAGATTGTGACATTGGATTGAGCTGATGCACCGCCGGCACAAGCGCCCAGAACAGCGAGTGCGAGGATAGTTTTTTTCATTTGAAAGTCTCCAAGGGTTGTGATGCTATTTGTATCGATAGCCCCCCGGCAAGGTTACTGATGGAGCCATCCCTACCGGAGCGTTCGTTCCCGCGGCGCTGGGCATGCGTGCTCGATTGAACACGGAATGCACAGGCAAGAGGGAGTTACGTGCCAAGTTGTTCAGAGCGCCTCGCGCACTCTGTGCCGCTGTGACAGGGCTGAAAGCGCATGCCAAAAACGGTCGGGACATCTACATCAGATTACCTGTGCAGCTAATTTCGTAGCAGTGTTTTAGCCAAGTGAATGATGACGTCGGCATGATGCGGAATCGGTTCCACCGCGCCATAACCAGTCGTCGATATAGCCGCTGCCACATTGGCATAACGCACTGCGTCAAGCAAGCTATCGCCCGCAGCCAGGCGCGCGACCAGGCTGCCGTCAAAACAGTCCCCGGCGCCGGTCGCATCGACCGGTTGTATCGCAAAGCCGGGTACATGGCGCGGCAAATTGCCATCGTCCTGCCAGACCCATGCACCGTCTGCGCCGCATTTGAGCACCACCTTCTTCGCACCGTGCCTAGCGCACCACGCGAATACGCCATCGCGACTATCGACATCGGCCAGGGTCAAGGCTTCATCGAGGCTGGGCAGAAAAATATCGACTTGTGGAATGGTGGCTTGAATAATGGCCTTTGCCCTTGCCAATGGCCACAGCCGCAAGCGCAGATTCGGGTCGTAGGTGATACAGGCACCGGTAGCACGTGCCGCCGCGATCGCAGCGGCGACCGCATCGCAAGCGGTGACGCTGATAGCCTGACTGATGCCCGACACATGCAGGTAACGACTATCGGCTAACACCCGCAGCGGCAGATTGGCCACCGTCATGCGGCTGGCTGCCGATCCGGCACGCAAGTATTGGAACTGGTGGCCATCCGCACCATGGGTGACGAAATACACACCAGTGTGCGCATCCGGATCAACTTCCACACCGGACGTATCGACCCCTTCCGCGGTCCATAAATCGAGAAACATACGGCCGAAGTGGTCATCGCCGAGCCGGGTACAGTAAGCAACCTGCGCTCCTTGCCGTGCCGCCGCGATCGCAAAATTTGCGGTATCACCACCAAATCCCTGCTGGTACTGACCGGCGGCGGTCTCATTGAATTCGAGCATCGGTTCGCCCAATGCAACGATGTCAAAACGTTTGGCAATGCCCATCATCCATCCTTTAGTTTTCTTGCACTGACGCTGGTGCTCATGATGTTTTGGCTTCGAGAGCACTGATCGCAGCCGCCACCCCGTACTTGCTGATACTTGCCAGATGCTGCGTCAATGACGAGACGAACTGCGGATTGCCGGGCAAGTCGTCGCCAAATACGTCACGCACCGCCAGCAAGGCTGCGACTTGCGCCGTCGGGTCTGTGGAACTGGTGGCGGCCGCGTGTAATACCTCGGCTAATGGATCGGCAATCGGGTAAGTGTTGCCCGCCTCATCGCTGCCGGCCAGATAACGCAGCCAGCCGGCAATGGCGAAACACAGGCGGTCACAGGGCGCGCCGGCGGCCAGCCGGTCGCGGATGGTGCCGAGCAGCCGCTGCGGCAGCTTTTGCGAGCCGTCCATCGCAATCTGCTGCAACTTGTGCTTGAGCGCCGGGTTGCGGTAGCGCGCCAGCAACTCTGCGCGATACTCCGGCAGGCCGGGGCGTGACAGCGTCGGCTCGATTTCGTCGCGCATCATGGCGCCGATAAAGTTTGCCAGCCCCGCATCGGCTATCGCTTCATCGACCGTGGCATATCCGATCACCGCGCCCAGGTAGGCGAGGCTGGAATGGGTGCCATTGAGCATGCGCAGCTTGGCATTCTCGTACGACTCGACCTCGGCAACGAGGGTCGCTCCGACCTCTTCCCAGCACGGCCGTGCGCCCGCAAACCGGTCTTCGATCACCCACTGGCTGAACGGTTCGGTCATCACCGGCCACGCATCGTCGGCCCCGAGCATGGCAGCGACGCGCGCCCGATCGTCCTCTGTCGTGTTCGGCACGATCCGGTCCACCATCGAATTCGGGAACGCGCCCTGCTGATCTATCCAGCCGGCCAGTTCGCTATCGATCATTGCCGCGAACGCCAGCACCAATCCGCGGGTCGTCAGTCCGTTCGACGGCAGGTTGTCGCACGACAGTACGGTGAATGGCGCCAGCCCAGCGCCGCGGCGCAATGCCAGCGCACGGACGATGAAGCCGAGCGCCGAGCGCGGCGCGTCAGGGTGCGCCAGATCATGCACGATATCCGGATGATCGACGCGCAAGGCGCGAGTGGCGGGGTCGTGGCAATAGCCTTTCTCGGTCACCGTCAGGCTGACGATATGGCAGCGCGCATCTGCCATCGCGGCCAGCACTGCCTGCGGGTTTTCCGGCGCCACCAGCGACGTGATCAGTGCGCCCACCACGTGCAATTGTTCGCCCTCCGCATCGCGCACCGCCACTGTGTACAGATTGTCCTGCGGGGTCAGTGCATCGCGGGTATCGGCTTGCCGCAGCGATACGCCGACGATCCCCCAGCGCTGGTCTCCGCGCGCGATTGCGCCGTCTGTGTATACCGCCGCATGCGCGCGATGGAAGGCCCCGAGGCCTAAATGCACAATGCCGGGGGATAATTGCTGGCGCTCGTACTGAGGCGTGATCACATTTTGATGCGCGCCCATCGATGCCAAAGCCGAATTCGAAAGTCTCATTGCGTCGCCTTAAGCACTCTGCGGGTGCTCACGCACCCTGGAGACAAGTTGTGTCGGACTGACAAAACGCATCGCAATCAGCAGGAAGATCAAGGTCACCGTCATGTAGACCATCGCCATCGCATCGATCGACTGCGGCGCGCGCACCCCAGCGGCAAATACCGCGTAGTACAGTGCGACGACCAGCGTCTGCGTATCCGATCCGGCAGTCATGAAGGTCAGCTCGAACATTGCAATGGTGCGCACCAGTACCAGCAGCGACGCGGCGAGAATGCCCGGCGCCAGTAGCGGCACCAGCACATGACGGAACATTTTCCAGGTCGGCGCACCGAACACCCGTGCAGCGGATTCCAGATTCGGATCAATCTGCTCAATAAAGGGTGTCATGACCAGGATCACGAACGGCAATGCAGGCAGTAGATTGGCAAGTACCACGCCAAACAGCGTGCCGGCTAGATGCAACTGGTACATCAATGTCGCCAAAGGAATACCGTAGGTAATTGGCGGCACCATCAGCGGCAATAAAAACAGCATGGTGAGCAGGCGTTTACCGCGGAAGTCCCTGCGTGCCAAGGCATAAGCGGCTGGTACACCGATGACCAATGCCAGCACCACCACCGCCAGCACGACTTCCACCGTTACCAGCAATACATCACCGAGCTGGAATTCCTTCCATGCAGCGGCATACCATTCAAAGGTAAAACCGTCAGGTAACCAAGTACCAAACCAGCGTCGGGCGATGGAATTGGTGGATACCGAGGCGATCATCAGGCCGACATTGACCAGAAAGAAGGTCATGAAGCCGACCACCAGCCCGCTCCAGGCACGACTCCACCAATTGATGTGCGGCGTTGGTGCGGGTGATTCGGATACTTGCGCGAGAGTTACAGGAGAGATTGCTTTTGACATGATTATCCCTTTCCACCGGTGACTGGTCCGCGGTACACCAGGCTGCGCAATCCCAGCACCGCTGCGACCACAGCGAGCTGTACCATGCCCATGATCATCGCAATGGTCGATGCCATCGGATAATCGTAATTTTCAAATGCGGCCTCATACGCGGCAATCGAAATGACCCGTGTTGGCCCGGCAGGCGAACCCAGCAATATCGCCGACGGGAAGACTGAGAACGCCTGCACGAACGACAGGCAGAATGCCATCGCCAGCCCGGGTATCAGCAGCGGCAACACAATATGCTGAAATTGCTTGTACGGATTGGCGCCAAGCGTGGCGGCAGCGCGCGTCAATCCCGGATCGATCCCCGTGATGTAGGACAGGATCAGCAGGAAAGCGAATGGGAAGCCGGAAATGATCAGCGAAATCAGCACGCCCCAATAATTGTGGGTCAGCCGGATGCCGTCTTCAAACAGGTGGAACATTTGCAGCGCCTGCGTGAACCAGCCTTTCGGTCCGAAGTAGGTCAGCATGCCCTGCGCAATCAGCACGGTACCCAGCGTGATCGGGATCACCAGAATGGTGGTCGCAATTTTCTGGTAACGGGTCTTGTGGCGCAGACGATACGCAATCGGCAAAGCAATACCGACATTGATGATGGTCGCCGGTAAGGCCAGCTTGAGTGTGGTGCCAATTGTGTGCCACAGGTGGTCGGTCGTGAAGAACTTGCTGTAGTTCGACCATGCGCCACCTTCCAATGGTTCAAACGACAGCATCAGGCCATGCAGAAATGGATAGACGAAGACTGCCAGCATGAAGATCACGGCGGGCGCCACCATCCACATCACAGGGTCCAGCCAGCGTGAGCCGGCAGCTTGAGCGCGGCTGTGCATCATGCCACCTGCTCGGACGGGTAAGCGAGCACGCGGTCATGCGGCACCGAAACAGTCATGGTTTCGCCTGGTTTCGCAGTGCCTTCAGTGCGCACGAACAGACGCGTACTGTCTTGCGTACGCAGCATGAACAGCGACTCGCGGCCATAATATTCAACCGCTTCCACGCGTGCGGTAATGCTGTTCTCCGGCTGCTCTTCGGGGGCGCAGATTGAAAACTCTTCCGGCCGAATCGATACCGCTGCACGCGCGCCGATGGCGGCTTTCGGAATGCCGCGCAGGTTTATCCCGGGACCGGTCAGATGGATGCCGTCGCCATTTTTCTCTGCGACATCAAGCAACAATTCATTGCGATAGCCCATGAAACGCGCCACGGAAAGATTGGCGGGCTGCCCATACACTTCCTGCGGCGTACCGACTTGCTGCACCAGGCCATCCTTCATCACAACGATACGGTCTGCCAGTGACAAGGCTTCATCCTGATCATGCGTAACGTAAATCGTGGTGCGGCCAAGCTCGCCATGAATGCGGCGTATTTCAGAACGCATTTCAAGGCGCAGCTTGGCATCCAGGTTCGATAGCGGCTCATCCATCAAAATCAGAGGCGGCTCGATGACAATGGCGCGCGCAATCGCGACACGCTGTTGCTGGCCGCCCGACAACTGGCCCGGCAACTTGTTGGCATGCATCGCAAGCTGCACCAGATCCAGCGCACGTTTGACGCGGGTCTCGATTTCGCTTGAGGCAACGCCGCGCATCAGCAGGCCAAAGCCCACATTTTTCGCCACCGTCATATGCGGGAACAATGCATAGTTCTGGAAAACCATGCCGAATCCACGCTGCTCCGGCGGCAGCGTATCGATGCGCAGTTCATCGAGATAAATCGCGCCGCTCGATAGTGCGAGCAAACCGGACAGGCAGTTCAGTGCGGTTGATTTGCCGCAGCCGGATGGTCCGAGCAGCGCGATGAATTCACCGCGGGCGATATTCATCGTCAGTCCGCCCAGGGCTGGCAAGGGTGCGACGCCGGATGCGCTGGCTGGCCCGCCAAAATTACGGGTTATGCGATCGAGGCGCAGTGTTTTGAAGTCGTGTTTCATTTTTGGACTTTCCTGTTAAATACGGTTCACGGTCACTTGGACTTCTGGGTGCCGATCAGCTGATCCCAGATACGGAAGGCTTTCACCATCTCCTGCGCATCCAGCGGCTGTGCATGCGGATTGTCGGAAATTAGCGCCGCATATTCAGGACGGCCGAATTCCTTGATCACCTCCTGGCTGGATTTTGGCGCCATGCTTAACGCGACGTTCTTAATCGCTGGGCCGGGGTAGAAATAGCCCTTGTCGTAGGTCATCGCCTGTTGCTCCGGCTTGAGCAAATGGGCCATCACATCCATCACGATCTTGAATTTTTCCGGGGTCAGGCCTTTTGGCGTCATCATGTAATGGGTGTCATTGATCCATGTCATTTTTTTGAACGCACCCATTTTGAAATTCTTTGGCACCACGCCCAGCGCGCGTGGATTGATATCCCATCCGGTTACGGTCACTGTCATGTCGCGCGACCCTTCGCCCAGCTCTTTCATCACCGCGCCAGTGCCGCCGGGGTAGTATTCGATGCAGGAATTCAGTTCTTTCAGGTAAGCCCAGGTCTTGGTCCAGCCATTGACCGGGTCTTTCGGGTCTTTATCGCCCAGCAAATAGGGCAGGCCCATCAGGAAGGTGCGGCCTGGGCCGGAGTTTGATGGACGTGCATAGATCAAGCGGTTGGGATTGGCCTTGCAATACGCCAGCAATTCCTGCGGCGTAGTCGGCACCTGTTTTACTTTGTCAGGATTGTATTCAAGCAAGGGTCCGGCTGGCATGAACGCGACTGCCAGGGCCTGATCCTGCGCCAGCTCCTGCATTTTATTAACTTGTGGCAAGTAATTGTCGGCAAGATTGGGAAACTTGGTGGCATTCTCGGGCAATATTTTCACCCACAGCTTTTGATCGATACCAGCAGCAAGAATGTCCGTACCACCCAGTACGATATCGATATCACTGCGATTGGCAGCTTGCATCGCCTTCAGCTTGCTCGGCAATTCAGGCGCGGGGGCTTTGGTGAAAGTGAATTTGACGTTCGGATTCTTGGCCTTGTAAGACTCAATAGCGTCCTGCAACAACGCCAAACTCCCGCCGACGTCAACCACATTGATCGTCACAGGTGACTGGGCCATGACAGGCAAGCTCAGCGATGTTGTGACCGCGCCAACGACGGCGCCAGCGATCATCCGCACCATGGTGCGGCGGGTAAAGTTGTGACGTTGTTTCATGTGTCTCTCTCCAGTGTGATAGGAATACTGCAGCCCCATATTGGGTGTAACCAGCATCTTGCTGACGCTCTTGGTTTTAGTGCGTTCTTGTGTATTTATTGGTTTAAGTGCTACAGGCGATACGCCTTTTTCGCGAGGCGGTACGCCAGATCGTGTGCCAGCTCAAATGCTTCATCTTCCAGTAGGCGATGTTCAGCCACCAGACGCGCCAGAAACCCACAATCGACGCGACGGGCCACGTCATGCCGCGCCGGAATCGACAAAAACGCGCGGGTGTCATCATTGAAGCCGACCGTGTTGGCAAAGCCGGCAGTTTCCGTGGTCTGTTCACGGAAGCGGCGCATACCTTCCGGTGCGTCATGGAACCACCATGCCGGGCCTAATTTGAGTGATGGATACACGCCCGCCAGTGGCGCCAGTTCACGCGCATAGCTTGTTTCATCCAGGGTGAACAGAATGATGGACAGCTTCGGATTGAGTCCGTGCTTGTCCAGCAAGGGCTTCAGGGCATCGACGTAACTGGTTTGGGTCGGAATATCAAAGCCCTTGTCGCGGCCGAAGCGCGCCAGCATGCCAGCGCTGTGATTGCGCCATGATCCTGGATGGATTTGCATCACCAGCCCGTCTTCCAAACTCATGCCGGCCATCTCGGTCAGCATCTGGGCCCGGAACAGTTCGGCGTCAATGGCAGACACATTGCCGGACAATACTTTTGCAAACAGCGCTTCGCACTCAGCCAGACTGAGGTCGGCGGTACGTGCGGTCGGATGGCCGTGGTCGGTCGAGGTGGCGCCCAGCTGCTTGAAATACGCACGGCGAATGCGATGCGCCTGCAGGTATCCCTGCCAGGTGCCGGTATCTTCGCCGGTGATCTCGCCAAATTCTTCGATGTTGCGCACAAATCCTTCAAATGCCGCATCGACTACCGGATCAGGCCGGTAAGCGGTGATCACACGCGGCTTGCCGCCGGCCATTTGCCATGGGTCGGCGGCCAATGCGTTGTGATGGCTGAGCGTATCGAGCGGTGATTCGGTAGTGGCGATGACTTCGATATTGAAGCGCTCGAATAAGGCCCGCGGCAGGAATTCGGGCATTTTCAGGCAGGAATCGATGTGGTCATACAGCGCATCGGCATTGGCTTCGGTCAACGCTTGCTCGATCCCAAACACTTCTTCAAACACATGATCAAGCCACGTACGGGAAGGTGTGCCACGGAACAATGGCCAGTTGTGCGCCAACAGGCGCCAGATTTTGCGCGGGTCGGCTTCCACTGCCGTGCCATCGCGGGTGCGCACACCAAGCTCCTCCAGGCGCACGCCTTGGCTGAACAACATGCGAAATACATAGTGGTCGGGCTGAATCAGCAAGGCGGAAGGGTTGCTGAAGGCTTCGTTGGTGGCAAACCAGCCGGGGTCGGTGTGGCCATGCGGACTGATGATCGGCAGCGTTTTCACGCTCTGATACAGGCGCCGCGTGATGGCACGCGTGTCGGGGTCAGCAGGAAAGAGGCGATCGGGATGGAGCAGGGACATCGGATATCCGTTCTTTATCTGGATGAAAGCTTACGTTTAAAAAATCACTTCGATATTTGATGCATTTAAATCAAATATAACCACTGAGCGCTTATCAATTCATCATCACTTTGCACGGAGAAACTGATGCCCTTACGCTAAATTGAAAATAGGAGAGGCGACGAGCCCGGGTTCAAGGGATCTCCACCCCAACTCGAGCTGGATCTGCTCAATGCCCGGTGGCGGGGCATGTTTAAGTTGACGATGCTTTAGCCAATCTCTGACTTGCTCCTTGCTCGGCTGAATGACCTTTTCCATAACACTCCTTATGTTTTTCGCAAGACCCTCTCCAGCCGCCACGTTTTTGATACAGAGAGCCGGGGCTAATCCCTTCTTCCCGCGCGCATGGAAACAATTGGAAACTACCTTCATATTTATGACGCAGCAGGATGACTAGTCTGTCGGTTTGCCTGAAATTTTGGCAGAACCCTTGATGCCCCATCCGCGCGAGAACTCCCGCGTGACGCGCTCAAGATGAGCCCGCATTGCACGACGCGCGCCAGCCGGATCGCGTGCCGCGATCGCTTCCAAGATCCGGCGGTGATCCATCAGCGTTTCCCGCCGCAAATCCTCGGTGTGAAAGTGCTCTTCCATCTTGCTCCAGAGGCGGCCGCGCTCGTCCCACAACTTGCCCAGCACCAGTACCAAAGCGCTATTGCCGGTCGCCGTGGCGATGGCCATGTGGAAAGCGCGATCGGCCTGATCGTTCTTCACGCGATCATCGTAAAACCGCTCCATATCCGAGACGGTCTGCATGATGGCGTCGATGGCACTGTCGGTCGCCATTCTGGCGGCCATCGCAGCGACCTCTCCTTCAATCAAACGTCTGGCGGACAATACTTCGAAGGGGCCGGAACCGGGCTCCTTAATCTCGGGAGGCGCATCGTTTTTTTCACTGACATAAATGCCGGAACCGCCGCGCACATCAATCACGCCGGTCAGTTCGAGCGCGATCAGGGCTTCGCGCACCGATGTCCGGCTCACATTCAGTCGTGCCGACAAGTCACGCTCGGACGGCAAGCGCATGCCGGGCATGATCTTCTCGTCACGAATCATCTCCTGAATTTGCTCCGCAACGACGCGATACAAACGCGTGTCGGTGGCGGTAGCGGCGCCAACTTCTATGAGGGCGGTAGTCAACTTAGTCATGTTCAACCTTTCTTATTTCACGTCACTGCGGATTGAGTGCAGCAGTGCACTTGCTTTCATATACCGAAGATTTAGCGCCCCATCCCAAATTGGTCAGTCCATTCTATTTTGGTTCTACCAAAAATGCAATAAGGTCTAGCCAATTAAATTCATTGATGGCATACTGGCCCTACCACTTTTACCAAACCTTCTCCACCAACCAATGAGGACGCCGTGAAAATCACCGATGCCAAGGTCATCATCTGCTCTCCAGGCCGCAATTTCGTTACGCTGAAAATTTATACCGATGAAGGACTGACCGGCATCGGCGATGCCACGCTAAATGGCCGCGAACTGGCGGTCGCCTCGTATCTGACCGACCACGTGATCCCCTGCCTGATCGGCCGCGATGCGCACCAGATCGAAGATATCTGGCAATACCTATACCGCGGCGCTTACTGGCGACGTGGCCCGGTCACGATGAGCGCGATTGCCGCGGTCGATACCGCGCTGTGGGACATCAAGGCCAAGGCGGCGAATATGCCGTTGTACCAGTTGCTGGGCGGTAAAAGCCGCAACGGCGTCATGGTGTACGGCCACGCCAACGGCGGCGATATCGAAGAAACCGTCGATGAAGTGCTGCGTTATGCGTCGCTCGGTTACAAGGCGATCCGCGCGCAGGCCGGCGTGCCGGGCCTGAAAAAAGTCTATGGGGTGTCGAAAGACAGCATGTTTTATGAGCCGGCCGATGGATCGCTTCCCTCTGAGCACGACTGGTCCACCGAACGTTATCTGGATCATGCGCCGAAACTGTTCGATCGCCTGCGCGACAAGCTCGGCTGGGAGCATCACCTGCTGCACGATGTGCACCACCGGCTGACCCCGATCGAGGCAGGGCGCTTGGGAAAATCGCTGGAGCCTTATCGCCTGTTCTGGATGGAAGACCCGACCGCGGCCGAGAATCAGGATGCATTTCGGCTGATCCGTGAACATACGGTGACGCCGATAGCGGTCGGCGAAGTGTTCAATACGATCTGGGACTGCAAGGAATTGATCGAGAAGCAGTATATCGATTACATCCGCGCCACCGTGGTCCATGCCGGCGGCATCACGCATCTGCGCCGCATCGCCGATCTGGCCGCAATGTACCAGGTGCGCACCGGCTGCCACGGCGCCACCGATCTGTCGCCGGTCTGCATGGGCGCAGCGCTGCACTTCGATACCTGGGTACCGAATTTCGGCATCCAGGAATACATGCGCCACACTGAAGAAACCGACGCGGTATTCCCACACGATTACCGGTTCGAGGATGGCTTCCTGCATGCTGGGGAAACACCCGGCCATGGCGTCGATATCGACGAAGCGCTGGCAGCCAAATATCCTTACCAGCGCGCCTTCCTGCCAGTGAACCGCCTAGCCCATGACGGCACGCTCTGCAACTGGTAATACCCTGCATATCTGAGAACTTGTTGCAAAAATGTAGCGAGCACACGAAGGTCGCACTGAGAAGCGCAGCCGCACGCTGGCGCGAGATTCGCGTGCGCAGTAAATTTGAAACATGCTTGCACAAGGAATGTGAATGGAAACAGCTCCCACTCCGGCAGGATCAGCTAGCCCGGCCTCGGCAACGATCCGCCTTCATCCGCTTGACAACGTCGTCATCGCGCGCACCCAGCTGATGTCCGGCACCCGTTTGGCGGTGGAAGGCGTTAGCGTGATCGGGCTGATACCGCCCGGCCACAAGATTGCTACCAGCCGCATCGAGGCCGGGCAGGCAGTGCGCCGTTACGGCCAGATCATCGGCTTTGCCGCCCAAGACATCGAGCCCGGCCAGCATGTGCATACGCACAATCTGAAAATGGGCGATTTTGCGCGCGAGCATACGTTTTGCGTCGATGCAAAACCGACCGCGTACGTGGCCGAGCCTGCCACTTTCATGGGCATTCTGCGCCCCGATGGTCGCGTTGCAACACGCAATTACATCGGCATCCTGACTTCGGTGAACTGTTCGGCCACTGCGGCGCGCGCGATTGCCGACCATTTCCGGCGCGATACTAACCCGCAAGCTCTGGCGGATTACCCGAATGTTGATGGTGTGATCGCACTGACGCACGGCATCGGCTGCGGCATCGATCCGGAAGGCGAAGCGCTGGTACTGTTGCGGCGCACGCTGGCGGGCTATGCCCGCCATCCGAACTTCGCCTCGGTGCTATTCGTTGGCCTCGGTTGCGAGACCAACCAGATCGGCGACCTGTTGAATGCGCACGGCATGAGCGAAGGCAAGAACCTGCGCAGCTTCACGATCCAGGATAGCGGCGGCACCAGGAAGACCGTGGAAAAAGGGATCGCTATCGTCGAGGCGATGCTGGCAGAGGCCAACAGCGTCGCGCGCCAGCCGCTGCCGGTCAGTCATCTGGTGGTGGGCCTGCAATGCGGCGGCTCCGACGGCTATTCCGGCATCACGGCCAACCCGGCGTTGGGCGCTGCCATCGACCGTCTGGTACGACATGGCGGTAGTGCGATTCTCTCGGAGACGCCCGAGATCTACGGTGCTGAACATTTGCTCACGCGGCGCGCCGCGACCCCGGAGATCGGCACCAAACTGCTGGCCCGGGTACGCTGGTGGGAAGACTACTGCGTGCGCCAAAACGCAGAGATGAACAACAACCCATCGGCCGGCAACAAGGCCGGCGGCTTGACCACCATCCTTGAAAAATCGCTGGGTGCGGTGGCCAAGGCGGGCAGCACCAACCTGGTGGATGTGCTTGAGTATGGCGCGCCGGTCACGGCCAAGGGCCTGACCTTCATGGATACGCCCGGCTACGATCCGGTCTCCGCTACCGGCCAAGTCGCCGGCGGCGCCAACGTGATCTGCTTTACCACCGGGCGCGGCTCGGCCTACGGTTGTGCGCCCTCCCCGTCGCTGAAGCTGGCGACCAATTCAGGACTGTGGCAGCGTCAGGAAGAAGACATGGATATCAATTGTGGCGGCATCGCAGACGGCGTGACCGATGTCGATGCGGTCGGCGAACAGATTTTCCGTATGATCATCGACGTCGCTTCCGGCGTGCGCACAAAGAGCGAGACCCACGGTTACGGGCAAAATGAATTCGTGCCCTGGCAGATTGGTGCGGTGATGTAAATGACTCTCCCTGGCCAGCACCAGGAGTGCTGCCCGGTTTTATCTTGACGCCCGTCAGATCATTCGCTACAAAGCAGATCAGGCCCAGGTCGGTGCAAGCAGTCGTCAGCAATGCAAAGAAAATGACGGAAAATGAAATTTATTACACGGTTTCGCAGGACTAATAGAAAGTGACTACGGTATGAGATTGAGCCTTGACTTGCTGGACATCATGCATGCTTCCCCTGTCATCCCGGTGATTGCGATCGAGGATATCGACCATGCGGTGCCGCTCGCAAAGGCCCTGCTCGCTGGTGGAATTCGGGTGCTGGAAATCACACTGCGCACGTCGCATGGGATGGCAGCAATACGCGCCATAGCCGAGCAGGTTCCGCGGGCCATCGTTGGGGTTGGGACATTGACCTACGGTGCTCAATTTAGTGCGGCACGCGATGCCGGTGCAGTATTCGGGGTATCGCCGGGATTGACGGCTGCATTGATTGCTGCAGCTAAATCCAGCGGTCTGCCGCTACTACCTGGCGTAATGACGCCGTCCGAGGTATTGGCCGCACGCGAAGCTGGATTCCACCAATTAAAGCTATTCCCCGCCGTACCCGCCGGTGGTATAGGCATGCTCAATGCGATTGCGGGTCCGTTGCCTGATGTGACCTTTTGTCCGACCGGTGGTATATCCCAAGAAACTGCAGCAAAATTTCTCGCATGCAAGAATGTCACCTGTGTGGGCGGGTCGTGGTTGACACCGAGAAAAGCGATACAGGCCGGTGATTGGGCGCATATTACGACGCTGGCTGCTGCTGCAAGCGCACTGCGACCAATGTCAGGAGAATGAGTCGATATCGGCTGCCGAATTTTATGAAGTGTCGCCAGCGCGCCAAAGGTCATCTGGTGCAGCAAGGAAATGACGGTATCAGGATGATTTTTATCTTGATATTCGGAGACCTGCTGGCGGAGAGGTTCGATCAGGGACATGGCTGCTCCTTTCTGATCTGACGAGGTTCTGTCCGAATTGCCAGGACAGAGCGCTTGGCATTCATTACTTTTCCTCGAAATTGTAGGCAGGCAAGGTAGTGAGCCGTCCATCTTCAACCGGGCCGCCCACCGTAAAGTGGTAGAAACTCTGCCACGCGCGTGAAACGATTCCGAAGGCCGTATGGACCGGATCGTCGAAGTAGCAACCGATCCCGGTGGCGCGGATGCCCGCCTCTTCTGCCTCAAGGTAAAGCAGTTGGCCCACCATGCCGGCCTCCCAGAACAGGTTGCGGTAGAAGGCGGCGCCGTACGTGCCCAGGCTGTCCCTGTAGTCGGCGATCATGGCCAGGCTGAAGGCGCCGTCGCCGGCGATGTCCTGGCCGCAGGAGACGGTGCTCGCCAGCGCTCGACAGTCTCCCTCTTGGAGCAGGTACAAGGGGAGTCCGGGCGGGCAGTCGGGCACGCGCTGCCAACAAAATTCTGAACCCATCACTCCCTTGAGAGTCTCGACCTTGTCCGGATCTCGGGCGAGCGCGTAGAGGCCAGGCGCCAAGCCGTCGACGCGGTGGACGAAGAGCCCGAGGTGGATGCGCGGTCGCCAAGGGATCGCGTCCCAGGGCATCCCTCGCCGCTCATGTGTCGGAATCAACCGGGCGAGCATGCGAACGAATACCGCGCGCGAGATCGCCGTCGAGCCATCCATCGCTACCGCGCTGCGACGGCCAAGAATGGCCTTCTCCGCGCTGAGCAGACCTTGACGGACGGGTGTCCCGAAAAGCGCATCCTCCGAGGGAAAGCCGGAGAAGTCCTCCTGGATAGGCGAGCTTTCGCAGCGGCGCGTCGCCTGCGCAACCGCGTCGATCACGGGCCACTCGATACTGTTTTCGAGGCTCAGCGCGTTGGCGCTGCCCTGCCACAGCACGCCACCGCCGTGCGCCGTCATCGGCTTCGAGTCGGTCGGAAGCGTCGCCGGAAAATCCGGTGCAATCAACACGAGCAGCTCAGCTTCCTCACGCTCCGCCTCCGCGAAATCCTCATCGCGGTCAAGCCCAAGGAGGCTGGAGAGGGTTTTATTGCTCACGTCATTGAGGAGCACCAATCTCCAGCCGAGCGCTGCTGCCGCGATACGCAGGCTGGCAAGCGCGTGTCCGACGTCGTGCTGGCAGTACCGGAACGCGCGCTCGCCGTACTTCCAGGCCTCCCGCCAATGAACCGACGACAGACCCACAAGGAATGAGCCCTCAGGGAAAGGCGCAATCAGCTCAGCCCACCGCTTTGCGTTGAGCACCGCTCGCCGTTCGAGAGCGTGCTCCCTCGGCGCATAGTGGTATACGGCGGCCGTCTCGCCGAGCTGCCCAATCGCAGGCAGTACCGCATAGCCCTCGGTCGGATGAAGATTCCCACTTGAAGGATTTGCGCGCAACGGCCACCTGGTCTCGCCGACTTGCTTCCATGCCGTCAGCGATAGTGCGTAGCGGAAAAATAGCGAGACCGATTCCAGCGACAGTGGCGCCGGCGGCACGGTCGCGCTCGCATAAAGCTGCCAATAGGGCAGTGGGCGGCCCGCTTTGGGCAGCGGGAGACGAACCAGCTCCGCTCCCGCGTAGCGCCGAAACGGATCGGGCTGCGTCGCCCAGTCCAGGTAGCCGAGCGCCGCGGCATAGCGGTGGAAGTGGTGCTTGGTCCGCTCATGGTAGGCGATGACCACCTTTTCGGGAGAGGCCTCTCCCTCAAGAAGGCCGGCTCGCTCCAGCGCACCTGGCTCCCCCGATAAGGGTGAAAGACGATGGGACGTCATGGCAGTTTTCGTCACGCGGTGCAGTACGCAAGGAGTGCCTGCGCGCTCGTCACTGGCGCGTCGCAGCTACGGTTTCGGCACACGTAGGCTGCGGGCTGGGCGCCGACTGGGTGCCGACCCTGGCCGATCGGAACATCCTCGGCAAATGCCAGGACGCGCGCTGGGTGGTAGGAGCGGTGAACGGCCTGCACGAGCGGCGCCGCCTCGCCCCGGCCGCCCGCCAGCACGATCGAGACCGGGCGCTGCGAGAAATCGAGCGCCGCCAGGAGGTGCGAAAAGCCGAACGGGTTCTTGGCCGCCGCGGCGCCGTACATCTGGAACACGTGTTCGGCGCGGTCACGGTAAGAATCGCGGCCCGTCAGTTCGTGCAGCCGCAGCAGCGCGAACACGCTCGTCGAGGTTCCCGACGGCCAGGCGTGGTCTTGCGGGGAGCGCGGACGATGCACGAGCCGCTCACCCTCCTTGGGCGTGAAGTAGAACCCATCGTCCCAGAACTTGTCGAGGAGGAGGTCGACCAGCCTCTCTGCTTGTTCGAGATACCGTCTGTCGAAGCCGGATTCATAGAGGTCAATCAGCGCGTTAGCCAGAAACGCGTGGTCGTCGAGGAAGCCAGGTACCTTGGCCTCGCCGTCCTTCCAGGCACGATAGAGGCCACCGTCCGGCATGGTCATTCTCTGCATCAGGAAGTCGGCTGCGCGCCGCGCGGACTGAAGGTACAAAACCTGCCCGGTCGCCTGGTAAGCGGCGCACAGGCCCTGGATCATGAGTGCGTTCCAGCTCGTGAGGATATTCTCGTCGCGGCCGGGACGAACCCGTCGGGCGCGCGCCGCAAACAGCTTCTCACGCAGGCCCTCCAGACGCGCTTCTTCCAGCGCATTAAGTTCAACCGCGCGGTAGAGCACGGTGGCGCCGTGCTCGAAGTTGCCCTGCGCGGTCACGCCGTAGGCCCGGCATGCGAAGGCAGCATCGGGCTCGCCTAGCACCGCCTCTATCTGAGCGGGTGTCCAAACATAGAACGTGCCTTCCTCGCCCTCGCTGTCGGCGTCCTCACTCGCATAGAAGCCGCCGTCGGGATGCGCCAGATCGCGCAGCACGTAGGTGATGGTTTGCTCGAAAACGCGCCGCCATGAACGCTTGCCCGTCACGCGATAGGCATCCGCGTAGAGCTTGACGAGCTGGCCGTTGTCGTAGAGCATTTTCTCGAAGTGCGGCACCGCCCAGCGTGCATCGACGCTGTAGCGCGCAAAGCCGCCGCCCAGATGGTCGTAGATCCCGCCGGCGGTCATGCGATCGAGCGTCCGCTCGACGGAGGCGAGCAGTGGTGGTTCGCGTGTTCGGTGGTACACGCGCAGCACGAGGTCGTGACAGGAAGGGTTCGGAAATTTCGGCGCATCCCCAAAGCCTCCGTGGACCGGATCCGTATTCGTGGCGAAGGCGCGCGCAGCCTCGGCAGGCACGTCTCCACCCGTCGGTGCCGCGCCGCCGACAAGCCGTTCATCGAGGACCCGGTAGCCCTTGAGGAACTGTTCGACCTGGGTGCGGAGTTCCGGGCGTCGTTCGTTCCAGGCCTCGCTCAAGCCTAGCAAGACTTGCGCAAACCCAGGCCGCCCATAGCGCTCCTCGGGCGGGAAGTAGGTTCCGCCGAAGAAGGGTTCTCCCTGCGGCGTCACGAACACGGTCAGCGGCCAACCGCCGCCCTGCCCCATCATCTGGACGACTTTTTGATAGATGTCATCGAGGTCGGGACGCTCCTGGCGATCGACCTTGATATTGATGAAGCGCTCATTCATCAAACGCGCGATGGCGGGGTTCTCGAACGACTCATGCGCCATGACGTGACACCAGTGACACGCGGCGTAGCCTACCGATACGTGGACCGGCTTGTCCTCTTCTCGGGCGCGGCGAAACGCTTCTTCTCCCCATGGATGCCAATCAACGGGGTTCTCGGCATGCTGCCGAAGATAAGGGGATGTTTCCTGGGACAGTCGATTTGGCATGTGTCTACCTGATATTTACCCTGATGTCGAAGCTCGAATAATCTGGCGGTTTCAATGTCCAAGTGCAACAAGACCAAGCTTATCTGCCCAGTATGCGTT
>NZ_JBHRTP010000060.1:0-4944 GCF_042646465.1 Pseudundibacterium arcticum | reverse complement strand
CTACTGACGCTCGAAGACGCCGGCAACTACAAGGGTGACGACTCGGTGCACCAGAAAATGCGCTTCGTGGCCGCGCGCCGCGTCAAAGTCTCGTAATTTAACCCGATGACGCGCCGGATCGATTTCGGCGCGTCGTTTTAAGGAATAACTCTGATGAGTGAACCAACCGTAACCCTGAAGCCGACGCAGGAGATCCTTGCCAAGGCCAGCGAAGAATCGACCATGGTCGACGCCCTTGGCCGCACGATCAAGATCAAGAAGCCGGGCGTCTTGGCGCAATACCGTCTGATCGAGGCACTGGGCGACAGCGCGCAGAACGTCACCTACATGAGCATGGTGCTGCCGCTGATCTACGTGACCGCGATCGATGACCTGGCTGTGCATCAGCCAAAAAGCAAGCTACAGGTCGAGGCACTGATCCAGCAGCTGGACGAGGCCGGCATCGAGGCGGTCATGCACCATGTGCAGGAAACTTTCGGCAAGAGCGATCCCGAACAGGACAAAGCCGAACTAAAAAAGTAGTCCGGACCGGCCCGATCCGTGAATGCTTATGGCTCGTCAAGAATGGCGTGCCGTTCGACGTCGCGTTCGGGCTGGATGACATCACGCGAACGGGCTGGTGCATCATCTTTTCCGAGATGGAAGGCGCGAAATTCAATTTCAACACGATGCAATACGAGGATCAGAAATGAGAGAGTTTGCGCATCTGGGGGAAATGGTCGCGCATCTGGCTACGATGGCCGCCGCTGAAACGCTGGCACTGCATCACGGCTTGAAGAAGTGCGCAGTTGCCATCGAGAAGACCGCGAAACAGGAAATCGGCGAGTACCAGGGCGAGGTCGGCCCGTTTGCCGGATGGGTGGAACTGGCCGACGGCACCAAGGCCGACCGGCTGGCGCAGGGATTCACTGAAAATGATCCGTTACTGCGCAATGGCAAGCTCCGCGCCTCGATCAGCCATCAAATTCACGGTCTGGACGCGGTGGTCGGCTCGGACAGCGACATCATGGTGTATCAGGAGCTTGGCACCGAACACATCCCGCCGCGCGCGGTGCTGGGGCCCGCGGCGATCCGCAACAAAGAATTGATATTGAAAACGCTGGGGCAAGCCGCCGCTGAAGGGCTGCTGTACGGCGCAGGCTCGACGCTGACCGCCCTAGAGTAGGCAGTAGATGAATATGCCGACCAGCGTCGCGGCGATCAGGCCAATGACCAGCAGGCCAAACGAGGCCAGAAACAGATCGAGACGCTTACCGATCGGCATCGGATGAACGAAGCGCAGGCCGGTTTGCGCCGCCTGGCGGGTCGATTGATCTGCCGGCCGGATATTAGGGTACTGCACCCATGAAACCCGGTCGGCAAGCCATTCTTGCATTTGATGTGACAGCTTCATATTTTCGGGATACCCATGTTTGACGCCTACAAGATCGGAATCACTCTATCGCTGACGAACCATGTTAGCAAGGGCTTGATGCTGCTGGCTGGAGATTTCGCAAAGACTGAGGCGCAGGCGACCTTGCTGCAAAAGCGCATCAACAGCATTAAGAATGACGCGCTGAAGGGCGGCATCATGCTCGGCGCGGGTGTTGGCATGTTAGCACTATTCAAGGCTCCGCTCGAAGAGGCAAAGAAGTTTCAAACGGAAACCGCAAAATTCGCTTCCCTTGGCTTCGGCGATGCCGTGACCGGCCAAGCGGTGAAGTTTGCCACCGGCATGAACACGGTCGGTACCAGCGCGCGCGACAATCTGACGCTACTTTCCGATGCCATGGCCGTGTTCAAGAACCTGGAGCATGCAGAATTCGCCGCGCCGATCATGGCAAAGATGAAATTTGCCAATGAAGCCGTGTTCGGCCAGAAGGGCGGCGAGCACTCCACGAAGTTCATGGACATGCTCAAGGTGATCGAATTCCGGGGCGGCCTGTCCAGCGAGAAGGAGTTTGCGACGCAGGCTAATTTTGTGCAGCAAGTTATTTCTGGAAGCCGCAACCGGGTCGATGCCACCCAATTGCTGCAGGCTTTGAAAACTGGCGGCGTAGGCCTGTCGCAGCGATCAAACAAAGACTTCTACCTCGGCGCGGAGCCCTTGATTCAAGAATTCGGCGGTCAGCGTTACGGCACCGGTGCCATGTCTATTTACCAGAATCTGGTGCAGGCGCGCGGCACAAAGACGGCTCAGGCCGAGCTTTACCGGCTCGGTTTGCTCAATAAAGACATGGTCGAGTTCAACAAGATGGGCGAACTTAAGAAGGCGCTGCCAGGATCGTTCATGGGCTCCAACATTCTTGAAAAAGAGGGCGAGCTTGCATTGCTGGAGAAGGTGCTGCTGCCAGCGTTTGCGGCCAAGGGGATTACCGGGGATGAAGGCATCATCCGCGAAATCGGGATGATCGTTGGCAACCGTACCGGCTCCAGCTTGCTGTCCCGGATTTATCAGCAGCGCGCCACCATCAAAACACAGTCGGCAGCAAATATGAATGCCGAGAACATCGACCAATTGAGCGCGCGTGCCGGCGGAACACTGGCAGGCAAGCAAATCGACCTGCATGCCAAATTCAATACCTTGATGCTGCAGCTTGGCAACACGATCTTGCCACTGGCGATCAGCGCGCTGGAAAAACTGATTCCGCTGGTGAAGATCATGGCGGGATGGATCGAGCGGCATCACACTTTGGTCAAGCTACTGTCGGGCGCATTTATCGTGCTGGCCGGCGGCCTGATGATTCGCGGCTCGATTCTATTGCTCGGCGCGGCGCTCCGTGGACTTGGCTTGTCGCTGGCAATGGGCGCGGTCGGCGGTCTGTCTGGCATGGTTTCCGGGCTCGGTATCGCTGCAGGCTTGATCGTCAGCCCGATAGGAATCGCTGTTCTCGCGATTGGTACGATTGCGGCCGCATGCTATGCCTTCCGCAAGATTTCGCAAGATGAGGTTAATGCAGTCAAGACAGACGGCGGCGTTAAGTTGACGGCTGGCGCAGCGGCAAGGATTGCCGCGGGCGAGGGCGGGTTCGTGAAGCCAGGCGCAAACAATAAGCCAATCCAAGTGCATACACAGGTAAATATGGACGGGTTCAAAGTGGCAACTATCGTCACTCAGCACCAGTCGAAAGCAGCATCTAAGCCGCAACTTGGCACCGGCCGCTTTGACTTTGGCCTGACGCCACTCTCGCCAGGAATGAACATTCGATGAGGCCAGATACCTACCTTAGCCTGGGCGATCTGAATTTTTCGCGGTTCGAAGTCCCGGAGCACATCCAGTTTGGCGGCGATCAGGCGCTGGCCGTGCATGAACTGGTCGGCGGCAAGCGAATCGTGGATGCCATGGGACGGCAGGACAAGCCGCTCGAGTGGTCTGGGCAGTTTATCGGCGCCGATGCGAATGATCGTGCGCGCTATCTGAATTACCTGCGGATCGCTGGCAAGCCGCTCATTCTGTCGTGGGGCGAGTACGCCTATAGCGTCGTGGTCAAAACGGCGTTGATGGACTACCGGCGAGCCTATGAAATCCCGTATTCGATCAGCTGCATGGTGGTCGAGGACTTGACGCTACCGGTCACCGCATCGCCGCCGGCATCGGTCGACAGCGCGATCAACGATGATATGACGACATCGAACAGTTTGGGCGGCTTGATCGGCGACGGCCCATTGACGGCCGCGCTCGGCACGCTCAATACCGCGATCAGCGCGGTGTCGTCGTTCGCCAATGCCGCGCAAAGCACGATCAATAGCGTGCTGGGACCAGTTCTCGCGGTGCAGGCGCGCGTCACGACCTTGATTGCGTCGACCGGCAATACCATCGCCAATATCGCCACAGTCGGCGGCGTACTGCCAAACACACCGATTGCCACGACGGCATCGAAACTGAATGCGCAGATCGCCGGTTACACGCAATTGCCGCTGCTGCTCAACCTGCAAGCATCGACCGGGCGCATCGGCGCGAATCTGGGCGCCATCTCGACATCCGGCAAGTCGGTAACCAGCGCCGGCGGCAACCTGTTCGACTTGGCATCAAAGGCCTATGGCGATCCAACTGCGTGGCCGACGATCGCGCGTGCCAACAAGCTGAAAGATCCAGCCCTAGTCGGAGTTCAGACAATCATCATCCCGCCGACACCAGACGGCAGTGGGGGCGTGTATGGCGCTTAATCCGACTGTCCAATCCATCGCCCGCCAGCCGCGGGGCGTCGTCAAGGTCAATGACACACGACTTGACGGTTGGATCAAGTGGGAAGTTGACAACAACACCTACTACGAAGCCGACACCTTCCGCGTGACCTTTGCGCTGTCGGCACTGCCGGCGGCCTGCGGCGATGCATGGTGGGCCAGCCAGCAGGAAATATTCATCGAGATATTCGCCGGCTTCCCGGCAGATGCCGAGAATTACAGCGCGACTGAGCTGCAAAGCCTGACTTATGGACGCGTCGATGATGTGACGTTTGACCCGGTAGCGCGCACCTTGCAAGTATCGGGACGCGACCTGACGGCGATGCTGATCGACGCTAAGACCAGCGAGACGTTCCAGAATTTGACATCGAGCCAGATCGCGACGCAGATTGCGCAGCGGCACGGTTTGACAACAACGTATGTAACAGCAACGTCGAAACGGTCCGGCAAGTATTACCAGATCGACCAGGTGCGCGTGAACCAGCAGCGCAGCGAGTGGGACTTGCTGACCGCATTGGCCGGCGAGGAAGAATTCTCAGTGTACGTGAAGCGCAAGGAATTGCATTTCGAGCCAGTCGCACAGCCGAGCGCTAATCCCTATCTACTGAAATGGGAGCCGCCGACCGATCAGAACGGGGCTTTCGGGTTCAACGGGCAATCGATCAGTTTCAGCCGGGCGTTAAATTTCGCGCGCGGCGTGGTCGTCACTGTCATGTCGGTCAGCCCGAAAACCGGGCAGGCGATCAAAGTCATCTACCCGGCCAAGGCCGCGAACATCAA
>NZ_JBHRTP010000059.1:0-4908 GCF_042646465.1 Pseudundibacterium arcticum | reverse complement strand
CTACTGACGCTCGAAGACGCCGGCAACTACAAGGGTGACGACTCGGTGCACCAGAAGGTGCGCTTCGTGGCCGCGCGCCGCGTCAAAGTCTCGTAATTTAACCCGATGACGCGCCGGATCGATTTCGGCGCGTCGCTTTAAGGAATAACTCTGATGAGTGAACCAACCGTAACCCTGAAGCCAACGCAGGAGATCCTTGCCAAGGCCAGCGAAGAATCGACCGTGGTCGACGCCCTGGGCCGCACGATCAAGATCAAGAAGCCGGGTGTGCTGGCTCAGTACCGGCTGATCGAGGCGCTGGGCGACAGTGCGCAGAATCAGACCTACATGGCGATGGTCCTGCCATTGATCTATGTCACCGCAATCGATGATCTGGCAGTGCACCAGCCAAAAAGCAAGCTGCAGGTCGAGGCACTGATCCAGCAGCTGGACGAGGCCGGCATCGAAGCTGTGATGCGCCATGTTCAGGAAACCTTCGGCAAGAGCGACCCGGAGCAGGATAAGGCCGAACTAAAAAAGTAGCCCGGGCCGGTCCGATCCGTGAATGCTTATGGCTCATCAGAAATGGCGTGCCGTTCGACGTCGCGTTCGGGCTGGATGACATCACGCGAACGGGCTGGTGCATCATCTTTTCCGAGATGGAAGGCGCAACTTTCAATTTCAACACGATGCAATACGAGGATCAGAAATGAAAGAGTTCGCGCATCTCGGGGAAATGGTCGCGCATCTGGCGACGATGGCCGCCGCTGAAACGCTGGCGCTGCATCATGGACTGAAGAAGTGCGCTGTTGCGATTGAGCGGACCGCGAAGCAGGAAATCGGCGAGTACCAGGGCGAGGTCGGGCCGTTTGCCGGGTGGGTGGAATTGGCCGATAGCACCAAGGCTGATCGGGTAGCGCAGGGCTTCACTGAAAACGATCCTTTGCTGCGCAGCGGCAAGCTGCGCGCCTCGATCAGCCATCAAATTCACGGTCTGGAAGCGGTGGTCGGCTCGGACAGCGACATCATGGTGTATCAGGAGCTTGGCACAGAACACATCCCGCCGCGCGCGGTGCTGGGGCCCGCGGCGATCCGCAACAAAGAATTGATATTGAAAACGCTGGGGAAAGCTGCCGCAGAAGGGTTGCTGTACGGCGCTGGATCGAGCCAGACGGCCCTAGAGTAGGCAGTAGATGAATATGCCGACGAAAAACAGGGCGACGAGTCCTGCAAGCAGAAGCAATGTGGAGAAAAGGAACAGGTCGATGCGTTTCCCGATCGGCATTTGGTTGGTAAAACGCAAGCCGGCTTTGGATGCGTCGCGGGTCGATTGATCGGCTGGCCGGATATGTGGGTACTGCACCCATGACACCCGGTCGGCAAGCCATTCTTGCATTTGATGTGACAGCTTCATATTTTCGGGATACCCATGTTTGACGCCTACAAGATCGGAATCACTCTATCGCTGACGAACCATGTTAGCAAGGGTTTGATGCTGCTGGCTGGAGATTTCGCAAAGACTGAGGCGCAGGCGACCCTGCTGCAAAAGCGCATCAACAGCATCAAGAATGACGCGCTGAAGGGCGGCATCATGCTCGGCGCAGGCGTTGGCATGCTGTCACTGTTCAAGGCGCCGCTCGAGGAGGCAAAGAAGTTCCAGACGGAAACAGCGAAATTTGCCTCTCTTGGCTTCGGTGATGCAGTGACCGGCCAGGCGGTGAAGTTTGCCACCGGCATGAACACGGTCGGCACCAGCGCGCGCGACAATCTGACGCTGCTTTCCGATGCGATGGCCGTGTTCAAGAATCTGGAGCATGCAGAATTTGCCGCGCCGATCATGGCGAAGATGAAATTCGCTAATGAAGCGGTGTTCGGCCAGAAGGGTGGCGAGCACTCCACGAAGTTCATGGACATGCTCAAGGTGATTGAATTCCGGGGCGGCCTGTCCAGCGAGAAGGAGTTTGCGACGCAGGCTAATTTTGTGCAGCAGGTTATTTCTGGAAGCCGCAACCGGGTCGATGCCACCCAATTGCTGCAGGCTTTGAAAACTGGCGGCGTAGGCCTGTCGCAGCGCTCAAACAAAGACTTCTACCTCGGTGCTGAGCCCTTGATTCAGGAATTCGGCGGCCAGCGTTACGGCACCGGTGCCATGTCTATTTACCAGAATCTGGTGCAGGCGAGAGGTACAAAGACGGCGCAGGCTGAACTGTACCGTCTTGGTTTGCTCAATAAAGACATGGTCGAGTTCAACAAGATGGGCGAACTCAAGAAGGCGCTGCCAGGATCGTTCATGGGCTCCAACATCCTTGAAAAAGAGGGCGAGCTTGCATTGCTGGAGAAGGTGCTGCTGCCAGCGTTTGCGGCCAAGGGAATTACCGGGGATGAAGGCATCATCCGCGAGATCGGGATGATCGTTGGCAACCGTACCGGCTCCAGCTTGCTGTCCCGGATCTATCAGCAGCGCGCCACCATCAAAACACAGTCGGCTGCAAATATGAATGCCGAGAACATCGACCAATTGAGCGCGCGTGCCGGCGGAACACTGGCAGGCAAGCAAATCGACCTGCATGCCAAATTCAATACGTTGATGTTATCGCTTGGCAATACGATTTTGCCGCTGGCGATCAGCGCACTGGAAAAACTGATCCCGATGGTCAAAAGCATGGCCGAATGGATCGACCGCAATCACAAATTGGTTAAGGGAATCGTTGTTGCTCTTGTTGGATTGGCTGGCGCCCTGATGATTCGCGGCTCGATTCTGTTGCTCGGTGCGGCGTTTAGTGGGCTCGGTTTCATGGTTTCCGGACTCGGTATCGCAGCGGCGGCGATCCTCAGCCCGATAGGCATCGCCGTTCTCGCCATCGGCACGATCGCTGCCGCATGTTATGCCTTCCGCAAGATTTCACAAGATGAGGTTAATGCAGTCAAGACAGACGGTGGCGTGAAATTGACGTCTGGTGCAGCGGCCAGAATCGCAGCTGGCGAGGGCGGGTTCGTGAAGCCAGGCGCAAACAATAAGCCAATCCAAGTGCATACACAGGTAAATATGGACGGCTTCAAAGTGGCAACAATCGTCACGCAGCACCAGTCGAAAGCAGCATCTAAGCCGCAACTCGGCACCGGTCGCTTTGACTTTGGCCTGATGCCGCTCTCTCCTGGAATGAACATTCGATGAGGCCAGATACCTATTTGATCCTTGGCGATCTGAGTTTCGGCCGTTTTGAAGTGCCGGAACATATCCAGTTTGGCGGCGATCAGGCGCTGGCCGTGCATGAGCTGGTCGGGGGTAAGCGTGTCGTGGATGCGATGGGCCGGCGAGATAAGCCGCTTGATTGGTCTGGGCAGTTCATCGGCGCAGATGCGAACGATCGAGCCCGGTATCTTGACTATTTGCGCATCGTCGGCAAGCCGCTCAGCCTTTCATGGGGCGAGCATGCCTACAAGGTGCTGGTTCAGACGGCAGTGATGGACTACCGGCGCGTCTATGAAATCCCGTATTCGATCAGCTGCATGGTGGTCGAAGATTTGACGCTGCCGATCACCACATCGCCGCCGGCATCGGTCGACAGCGCGATCAATGACGACATGACGACGTCGAACACCCTCGGTGGTCTGATCGGCGACGGCCCATTGACGGCTGCGCTTGGTACGCTGAATACCGCGATCGGCGCAGTGTCGTCGTTCGCCAACGCAGCGCAAAGCACGATCAACAGTGTGCTGGGCCCGGTACTGGCAGTGCAGGCGCGCGTCACGACCTTGATTGCGTCGACCGGCAATACCATCGCCAATATCGCGACTGTGGGCGGCGTGCTGCCGAATACGCCAATCGCGACCACGGCATCGAAATTGAATGCGCAGATCGCCGGTTACACCCAGCTGCCGCTGCTGCTCAACCTGCAAGCCTCGACCGGACGCATCGGCGCGAATCTGGGCGCCATCTCGACGTCCGGCAAATCGGTGACGAGCGCCGGCGGCAACCTGTTCGACTTGGCCTCGAAAGCCTACGGCGATCCAACTGCCTGGCCGACGATCGCGCGCGCCAATAAGCTGACCGATCCGGCGCTGGCCGGCGTGCAAACAATCATCATTCCACCGACACCGGACGGCAGCGGAGGCGTGTATGGCGCTTAATCCTGTCGCAGTATCGACTGCCCGCCAGCCGCGGGGCGTCGTCAAGGTCAATGACCTGCGTATGGATGGCTGGATCCGGTGGGAGGTCGACAACAACACCTACTACGAAGCCGACACCTTCCGCGTGACTTTTGCGCTGTCGGCTCTGCCGGTGGCCTACGGCGATGCATGGTGGGCCAGCCAGCAGGAAATCTTCATCGAGATATTCGCCGGCTTCCCCGTAGACGCCGAGAATTACAGCGCGACCGAGCTGCAGAGCCTGACTTACGGCCGCGTCGACGATGTGACGTTCGACCCGGTTGCGCGCACGCTGCAAGTGTCGGGGCGCGATCTGACGGCGATGCTGATCGATGCCAAGACCAGCGAGACATTCCAGAATCTGACGGCGAGCCAGATCGCGACCCAGATTGCGCAGCGGCACGGATTGACAACGACATACGTGACAGCAACGTCGAAACGGTCCGGCAAGTATTACCAGATCGATCAGGTGCGCGTGAACCAGCAGCGAAGTGAGTGGGACTTGCTGACTGCCTTGGCTGGCGAAGAAGAGTTCGCCGTGTACGTCAAGCGCAAGGATCTGCATTTTGAGCCGGCCGTCGCGCCAGGTGCCAATCCCTACTTACTGAAATGGGAGCCGCCGACCGACCAGAACGGGGCTTTCGGGTTCAACGGGCAATCGATCAGTTTCAGCCGGGCGTTAAATTTCGCGCGCGGCGTGGTCGTTACTGTCATGTCGGTCAGTCCGAAAACCGGGCAGGCGATCAAAGTCATCTACCCGGCCAAGGCCGCGAACATCAA
>NZ_JBHRTP010000058.1:0-22032 GCF_042646465.1 Pseudundibacterium arcticum | reverse complement strand
ACACCGGCATCACCTCATGGCATAACGCGACCAACCTGACCATCACCAACAACACGATCTTTGGTAATGGCCAGGGCATCACGGTTGGCGGCGGCGGCTACTACAACGGTTTCTCTGGCCCGAATGACTATTCGATCGTTGCGAACAATATTGTTTATGACAATGCCGGAACCGGTATTGACGAGGAAGGAGCGACTGGCACGCACAACAAGTACGTGAACAACCTGTCATACGGCAATGGCTGCAACTTTCGCCTGCGTAATGGTCTGACACATACCGGGACGATCACGGCGAACCCGCAGTTCGTCAATTACATCAAAACCGGCAACGGCGATTATCACCTGAAGAGCAGCTCGCCGGCGGTCGCTACAGGTGCAAAGACCTATTTGCCTACCATCGATCTGCAGGGTCATACACGACTGCAGGCCGATATGGGAGCGTATAAATACTAGGTATCGGGAGCGCTGAGCCTGGAGCGGCGGTCGGATAAATATCGTTGTCTGGTCGATAGCGACAATAATATCCGTCGCACCAATCAGATGATCCGGTGATGCATGATCGCAGGGAAGTCGACGATAGCCGACGTCCCTGTTTTTTTGCAGGACGCGTCCAGGGCTTGGCAATTTACCAGAAGTGATTGCCGAAATACGTGTCCGCATGCTTGTCCAACTCCCATGTGGTCCAACTGTAGAGCTGGTGGCGGCCGGACAGATCGAGTGCAATGCGTATTAGCCAATATCCGGGCGATAGTGGCTCGGCATAACGGATGTAAAAGAAAAATAATATGCCCAGTGGGATTGCCCACCAGTTCAGTTTTGGCGAACGATGAACTCGCAGCTTGTACAGGGCGGCGAGGCTGACAATGGCGCCGAGCACGCAGCCGGCAATAACTTCTGACGCCGAGTGCTCGTCCAGCATCACCAGCAGCAGCGCCATCAACATGCCGCACCCTAGGCCGGCCCATATTCCGGCGGCGCGCACATGCGGGTCCGCATGGCGCAGTCCCAGGAAAAATATCACCGGCATAATCGCCGTCGTTAGTGTCGCGTGCCCGCTCAGCGCCTTGAAGTCGAGTGAGCGTATGCCTGTGCCCCACGCCAGAAATGCGATCTTGGAAAATGCGACCAAACTGATCCCGAGCGCGATCAGCAGGCACCACCATACGGCGACGCGCCAGGTGCTGCGCGTAACAAGCAATGCCGCGATCGCTGCGGCAGCGGGCACCATCACAGCCACGTCGCCGAGATGGACGATTCTCGTCCATGGAATCATGAAAACGGCATTCCTTCTGTTGACCCCAACGCGGCCGTCTCGATCGGTGACGGCCACGCTGCTGGCAGCGAGCGACCGGCGGTGCTGCCACCAGCGTTGGAGAGCATTTCAATCGAGATCAACCCGGCCACGGAAACCAGTCTGTAGCGGGGCGAAGACGCTTCGATCCCGATCAATGGACGATCGCAACAAGAGTGGAAAATATGATGCGCAGATCCATCAAGAAACTGCGCTCCCGAACATAGCGAAGGTAGTATTCGAGCTTGGCAGGCAAAATCACCTCGATGTAAGTTCGCTCGGAATTGGCTGCGGTGCCGAGCAGCTCGCTTTCTGCCTTGTATTCGATGGACGCCCAGTCAGTGATGCCGGGCGGTACTGACAGCACGATATCGCCAACGTCCTTCGGATAATAAGCAACATAACGCGGAACCTCTGGCCGCGGACCTACCAGGCTCATCTCTCCGAGAAGGACGTTGATTAATTGGGGTAATTCATCAATTTTGTAATGCCGCAAGAAGCGACCGGCGTTGGTGATCCGCGCATCGCTTCCGATCGTGATGTTGGATTTGGCTTCGGAGCCGACCACCATGGTACGGAATTTAAAAATGTAAAACGGAACCCGATGGCGACCTATTCGTTGCTGGCGAAAGAAAACGGGGCCGGCTGAATCAAGCTTGACCCAGCACGCCACCACCACAAGTAGCGGCGCAATGCATATCAGGCCAGTCAACGAGGCGATAAAGTCGAATATGCGCTTGATCAGCATAATCCTGGAAACGGCAGTTGACCGCTTGTTAGCTTCGATAGGTTCATGAATTGACTGAAATTTTTCATCGCTAAACAGTTCTCCGTGTAGGTGAGAGTGCTACAGGCGCGATTGCACGATTTTCCGGTGGCCGGCATCCCGGCCACCGCAAAACACACACTTGCCGTTCGCATGTTCGCTTGCAAGCGAACACCATTACGCAGGCGGATGGCGTGCCATCCGAAACCCCTGCTTCAGCTCGTACCTGTCCATCCACCGTTTCTAGGATAATAATTCGTGCAATGTGGAGATAACCCTTTGCTGATCGGCATCGGTCATGCTTGTGTAGAGCGGCAAACTCAACATCGACTGGTAGGCCGCGTCGGCGTGGGGGAACTGTTCCGCCGTCAAATGATAGGTATCGCGCCAGTATGGATGTCGGTGCAATGGAATGTAATGCACACTGGTACCGATCCCGTGTTCGGACAGCTTCTGGATAAGTTCGTCACGTCCCAGGCGTGCCTTCGCCGTCAGACGCACTACAAATAAATGCCAGGCATGGGAGCCATGCTCGCTGGTTCCGGCCGGCATGGTCAATGGCAGGCCCTGCAGACCCTCGAAATACGCATACGCCAAATGCTGACGCCGCAGCAGAAAGCGGTCGATCTTGCGTAGCTGATGGATACCCAGCGCCGATGCAATATCGGTCAGGTTGTATTTGAATCCCGGTGCCACCACCTCGTAGAACCACGCGGGTGTTTTGGAGACATAACGATCGAAGGCGTCACGACTGATGCCATGAATGCGCATGATTTTGATGCGCTCGGCAAGTTTTGGGTCGCGCGTAATCACCATACCGCCCTCGCCGGTGGTCATGGTCTTATTTGCATAGAAGCTGAAGACGGTGATGTCGCTGGCCAGCGTGCCGATCAGTTTGCCCTTGTAGCGGGTAGGGAACGCATGCGCGGCATCTTCAACCACGCGCAGTCCGCTCGCCTGTGCGAGATCGAGAATGGCGTCCATGTCGCAAGCCAGTCCCGCATAGTGCACCGGCATGATTACCTTGGTGCGCGAGCTGATCGCCGCCTTGATGGTGTTGACATCGACATTCATGCTGACCGGGTCGATATCGACCAGAACCGGATCGGCGCCAAGGTAGCGCACCACTTCGGCAGTTGCAGTAAAGGTCAGCGTCGGGACAATTACTTCATCGCCGGGGCCGACGCCCAATGCTTCCAATGCCAGGTGCAAGCCGGCAGTGGCGGAGTTGACAGAAATCGCTTCGACGCCATCGCCGATGTAACGCGCGAACTCCTGCTCGAACTGCTTGGTCTTGGGGCCGGTGGTAATCCATCCGGAGCGCAGGCAGTCGACCACTTCCTGAATTTCTTCGTCGCCGATATCCGGAAGAGCGAAAGGCAAGAATTTCTGTTCAGGCAGGACGCGGTTCCGGCTCCCTGACGAATTTGGTGTTGCGTCGGCCGTGCCTGCGCTACCAACCGCTACCTGAACGATGCTGGGATCTACACGTGTCGTGGCTAGGGATTGCACTGGCATACATGGCTCCAATTGACATTCGGATCAACCGCCGCAAGCGATTAAAAATTGTTGGCCCAGAACTGGGTAAGTATGGTTCTGCAGCATGAATGTCCGGCCACGTTGCGCCAGCGCTCGCCGCTCTTTTTCGCTCAGGGTCAACAACGTGCGGATTCCATCCACCATTGCCTGCGGATCCTCCGGCTGGATCGTGAGTCCGCAGTTTGCTTCTCTGACGGGATCATTACCCGATTCGATCGCCATTAAGACTGGCCTGCCGGCCATCATGTAATCCATTAATTTGTTGGGAGCAATACCGAAGCGGAACAGCGGCTGTCTTTGCATGCCGAGATAAGCCACGTCAAACCGCTGCAGCAATGCCGGAATCTGCTCCTTGCTTACCGGATCAAGAAACCAGACGTTACTCAGCTGTTCGGCCTGTGCCCGCCTCAGCAAGGCCTTCTTTTCCGGTCCACTGCCGACCAGAACAAAGGCCACCTTGTGGTCATGCATCAACTTGGCTGCGTTCAAGAAAGTATCCAGTGCGTTCATTACGCCGTGGGTGCCGGCATAGCCGACGACGGAATAACCCTGGCCCTTGATGCGGGACAGTACCTCGTCGGCTTCCCCCTGCAGCACCGGGCCATCCGCCAGCCACTCGGTCGGATCAATCCCATTGGGTACGATATGAAGTTTGTGCGGTGCCAGGCCACGCGACTGCATGTATTCCTGTACCTTTGGCAGCATCGATATCACCACATCCGCGTGGCGGTAAGCATAATCTTCCGCGGCCTGTACCAACATGATAAAGGGATGCCATTTCGACATGCCACCCAGTTCCATCGGGGACAGAGGCCACAGGTCATGCACCTCATAGACCAACTTCGCCTGTGCCAGCTTGGCGATACGGCGCGCAGGCCAGATGTCCATCGGATAGGTGCTGGAAGCGATGACCACATCGGGTTTGAATGACTGCGCAAGATGTTTTCCCTCACGATACAACCGAGCGATGAAGGAAGCCATGTTGCGTACACGCCAGAGGTTGTTGTCGGAATAGTCCGGTGTCTGAAACCATGTGTACGGAACGCCGCCCACCGTTTCGTCCAACCGGTGCTGCCCCGCGAGTTGCGGTTGTTTGGCACGAATATGTGACTTGGCCGACGCAACAATTTGTACACGGTGGCCCAGACGCATCCACTCTCGGGCCATGTAATAGGGGCGAAATTCCATGCCGTGCATCGGCGAGCCAGCGTAATGATTGATCAGAAGGATATTCAATTGCGACCTCTCATTAAGGGCTTGCCGTTCCAAAACTCGCCTTGGAGGGGCCATTTCCGCCCTACCATTTCAGTCCCTCATAGAAGCGGATCACATTGTCTTTGGTATTTTCCCTCCAGTTGGTCTCCCACTGTCGCGGATGGGTCAGGAAACAAATCTTGTTGTGGCGGCCGATTGCATCAAACGGTGAGGTCGGGTAGTAGTACTGTGGGGCAGGACGGCTGCTGTCGCTGATGTAAATATCAAAATGCTTTAACAGGTTTTTGTCATAGCTTTCACACACAATTCCGCACCGATCGCGTAGTTCCTTATCCTTCAGGATTTCGGTGTTTGACAACCTCAAGCGGCGATTGGCGAAATCGCCATGGCTCGCCACGGTGGTCATCTTAAGCCCGAACCGTCTTTCAATCGAGGTGAAATTGTTGACAAATTCTGCACGAACCTCCGCCATCCTTTTCATTATTTCCGCCGGATCCCTGATGTGATGTTTCTTGGCAAACGTCGCTATTTCTTCATAGTGATAGCTTGCCTCGCTCCCGTACTCTTCGATTTCCCGCATAAACGCAAAATCGAGCGTTGATATCCTGAAGTAGTAGCTCGATTTGATGCCTAATTTTTTTTCGATAGCGAAGATTTTTTTGGCGGTGCAGACGTCAGTGTCGATATCATGACGGTGGACGATCACCTTCTGCGGGCCAGCACCGTTCAGGGGAATGGAACTGAAAAATGAACGAAGTGAAGTTTGCAGATATCCAGCGTTCGATGCCAGACGCACCAGTTCTTCATACCGGTCAAATTGCGACGGCACCAGATAATCGTAATATATTCGGTTAAGCAAGGTTTTCATTGGCCGCCGTCCTTTTGCGATAAGGCCACGCGTAACATCGCGGTACATAACTCCCCCCCTTCCAACCATCGCATCACCTACATTAGCCTGGCATTGGCTGCCGTAACCTGTACTGACGATAGCCAAGATCTGGCATGACACGTCGTGCATTGAGCAAGGTCCATCGTTGCCTACGCCCAAGTCGCCAGTTCAGACCCACGATAGTGGATTTAATCAAATCTGGCAATTTCCGCGACCACATAAGCATGTTGTGCAGCGGTCATTTCGGGAAACAAAGGCAATGACAGAATCGTCGACTGATGGGCATGGGCATTCGGAAATTCCTCAGCGCGGTGTTCAAAACGGCGATAGGCCGGCAGAAACGGTAGTGCAACCGGGTAATTCACGACAGTTTGCACACCCGCCGCCTGCAAATGTTTCGCCAGCGCATCCCTCTGTGAATGACGTATCACATACAAATGGTACGAGTGTTCTCGCTCCTGTGAAGAAGGTGGAACAATCAAGTTCTTGATCCCGGCCAAAGCTTTGTCATATGCCGCCCCCCATTGTTGACGAGCCCTGGTCCATGCCGGTAGGTGGGGCAGCTTTGCCGATAGAATTGCTGCCTGCAGTCCGTCGAGGCGACTATTGATGCCTTCTATCTGATGATCACCCTTGAACAGGCCACCGTGGCGCGCAAACATCGACATTTGCTCAGCCAGTCGTGCATCGTTGGTGACGATCGCGCCCGCATCGCCCATCGCCCCGAGATTTTTGCCGGGATAGAACGAGAAGGTTGCTGCGTTACCGAAAGTGCCGACCGTGCGCCCTTTGTATTTGGCCAGGTGAGCCTGGGCACAGTCTTCGATTATCCAAAGCTTGTGCTTGCGCGCTATTTCCATGATGGGATCCATGTCGGCAGGCTGCCCATACAAGTGGACCGGAATGATGCCGACGGTGCGTGGCGTGATCTTGGCTTCGATCTGCGCCGGATCGATGGTGAACGTGTCACGATCCGTGTCGCAAAATACGACTTTACCGCCCGCCTGGGTGACCGACTCGGAAGTGGAGATCCATGAATGTGCCGAGGTAATCACCTCGTCTCCCGGCTCGACGCAGAGTGCATTAAGCGCGATATAAATGGCATCGGTTCCGTTGGCGCAGGAAACACAGTGTGCAATTCCGAGCGCCTGTGCGAATTCGCGTTCAAACTTTTCGACATGGGGACCGCGAATGAACGCAGAGTCGCGAATGACTGTCGCGATGGCCGCGTCAATTTCGCTTTTGATTGACAGGTACTGCGCATGCAGGTCGGCAAAGGGTACGGTTGTCATAGGAGTCAAATTAGTGTTTAGTCGGGAGAGGATGCAAGTGGCGCTTGCGGCAGCGCCTTGATTCTGCGAGCGGGGTTGCCGGCATACACGCCAGGCTCCAGAATGTCTTTGGTCACTACGGCGCCTGCGCCAATGACCACGCCAGCACAGACCGTGACTGGCATGATGGTCGCGTTCGACCCGATCGAGACCCGGTTGCCGATGCGGGTGCTGGCCCATAGTTCACGCCTGCCTTGCGCCGGACCGCCGGTGGAAAAGCTGTCATTGATGAACATGACACCATGACCGATGAAGCAATCGTCTCCGATGGTGACCAGTTCGCAGACAAAGGTGTGGGACTGCACTTTGGTGCGGGCGCCGATTCGTACGCCACGCTGGATTTCGACAAATGGTCCGACGAAGCACTGATCGCCGATTTCGCAACCGTACAAGTTGACTGGCTGAACCAGTTTGACGTCGCTGCCCAAAGACACATCCTTTATGCCGATCTCCAGCAATGTCAGGCGCGAGGGGAGCGATTTATCCATGAGTTCGGCCATTGGTGACTTCGCCCAGTCGACAGCGCTTGGGATGAAAGCGCAAACTCACTTCCTTGCCGGTTTCAATCGATTCGTACATTGCACTGATCAATTCCAGGCTCTTGCGCCCTACCAGGCCATCCACAATTGCGGCGCTGCCGTCCCGGATGCAGCTAACGACGTGCTCATAGTAGGCCTGATGGCCAAACCCATAAACGTTCGGGGGATTGACAGAATATCGATGAATGATTTCTTCATCCTCGACGGTCGGCTCGGAAAACTGCCAGGTGCGAATCTTGTTGACTGAAAATCCCGCGATTTCAACCGCACCGCGTTCACCTAGCACGGAAATTGAACCTTCCAGATCTGCCGGGCGCGCCGCGGTCGTCGCTTCAATAATCCCAAGCGCCCCGTTACGGAACTTGAGCGTTGCGATGGCTGTATCCTCCGCTTCGATGTGTGCCAACGCAACCATCGACCGGGCGTGTACCGAGTCAACATCGCCCATCATCCATTCCAGCAGGTCGACATGATGGCTGGCCTGATTGGTCAAAACGCCGCCATCGAACTGCCAGGTGCCGCGCCAGGCATCCTGATCATAATAGGCTTGATCGCGGCACCAGCGAACCCGCACCGTACCCAAAATCAGCTTGCCGAACCGGCCGGCGTCGAGCGCCTCCCTCAATTTTCTGACCGGCACGTTAAAGCGATTTTGTTTCACCACAAATAGTTTTACGCCGGCGTCGTCACATGCATGGATCATGGCATCGGCATCGTCAAGTCGCAGTGCCATCGGCTTTTCGACGATGACATGTTTGCCGGCCTGTGCCGCTGCAATCGCGTGCTGCGGATGCATTCCACTCGGCGTAAGGACTGCCACCACATCGATGTCGCGATGATTTAAAAATTCGTCGATTTGATGAAAGGACGGCACCTTGAATTGGGTGCCGTATGCATCTGCCCGCTCAGGGACAATGTCGCATACCGCGCATAAACGGGCGCCGGCAATTTGTCCGTTACCCAGCAAATCTGCATGTCGCTTTGCAATCCGGCCACAGCCGAGAAGGCCTATATTGATCATTTCTCTACTCCCGTTTCCATCAGGTTTCTCTCTGGGTAATTCTTGAGGAAGCTGTCAATAATATGTTTCGTGGTGCGCGCAAATTCTGGTGACTTCAAAAATCCGATATCAGAACGATTTGACCGCCGTGTCAGTGGGCCGACTCGGATTTCGTGACTTGGCGCCCAATCGAGTAATAGCTGAATCCATTGCTGTGCAACCATTCCGGTTCATACAGGTTGCGGCCGTCGAAGATCACCGGAGAAATTAATTTCTGCATCATCTGCGCGAAGCTTGGGCTGCGGAATTCCTTCCATTCGGTGACGATGATCAGTGCATCGGCGCCCTCCAGGGCCTGGTACATGTCGTCGGCAAACGTGATGCCATTGATGCCGGTGAACATCCTCCTCGCTTCGGGCATTGCAACAGGATCAAACGCTACTACGGTCGCGCCTTGCGCAATCAATTTGTTGACGATCGCCACGCTCGGTGCTTCTCGCATGTCATCCGTATTCGGTTTAAAGGACAGCCCCCACAGTGCAAATTTGCGTCCTTCGAGATTGGTGCCGAAATGGCGGTTGACCTTGTCCACCAGTCGCACTTTCTGCGTTTCATTGACGGCTTCGACGGCATCCATTATCCGCATCCCGCTACCGCACTCGTTTGCAGTGTTGCGCAAGGCCTGGACATCCTTGGGAAAGCACGAGCCACCATAACCGCAGCCCGGATACAGGAAATAATGGCCGATGCGCGGATCGGAGCCCATGCCCTGGCGCACCTGTTCGATATCGGCGTCAAGACTTTCGGCAAGATTGGCGAGCTCGTTCATGAAGGAAATGCGTGTCGCCAGCATCGCGTTAGCCGCGTATTTGGTCAGTTCCGCGGAGCGCACATCCATGACTATCATGCGTTCATGATTGCGCTGAAATGGCTGATACAGGCGCCGCATTGAATCCGCGGCGCGTTCATCGCTCACCCCGATCACTATCCGGTCGGGCTTCATGAAGTCATCTATGGCGGCACCTTCCTTGAGAAACTCTGGATTCGAGACCACACTGAAGTCAGTGCTGATTTCCCGTTTGGCCAGCTCCTGTCGAATGGCATCCTTCACTTTGTCGGCCGTACCGACAGGGACAGTCGATTTGTCGACGATCACCTTGTAACTGTTCATGTGGCGGGCGATGTTGCGCGCCGCAGTCAGCACGTATTGCACATCTGCCGATCCGTTCTTGGCCGGCGGCGTGCCGACGGCGATGAACTGGATTTCTCCAAATTCGACCGAGGCCGCGACGTCAGACCCGAATTGCAATCGTCCGGCAGCGACATTGCGCTTGACGATGCTTTCGAGACCGGGTTCATAAATAGGTATTCCTCCCAGGTTCAGAATGTCTATCTTCTCTTGATCGGTATCGAGGCAATACACTTGATTGCCGACTTCTGCGAGGCATGCGCCGGTCACCAAACCTACATAACCTGTGCCGATAATAGTTATTTTCATAATAGCCGTATGCAAGAGTTCAAACGCGGGATGGGCCGGACAGAAAATCGCCCCACTCAATGGACGTTGTGTTGCGGTACTGGGCGGACCCGGCGTCCGTGCTACCGCTAATACGACGTTGAAATTGGTAAAGAGTTAATAAAACAAATCATGAACTATTGCGTCTTGGTTGCCTTGATACCTATCAAAGTGATGACAAATATGCACCGCATTGAGGCGGGTTAGCGCAATCGAATTCGATCGGATGCATTGGTATAGAAGCGAACACCATGCAGATCTTGCTTGCGCCGAAGTCTGACTTGCCAGTATCGCTGCAACGGTTAGGCTCTCGATGCATCATCGCAACTATTTGGTGGCGTAAAACATACAGATTTACACCTGCATCAGTGCGGCGAATGGGGGAGTTGCATTCGAATGCCGCGCCATGCGGAGACATTGTTTTTTACGGCCGTTGCGCGACAGAACCCGACGAGCTTTCATACTTCGATGATGGCGATGCGACGAATCAGGGATTCATGCTTTAGCGCCCCCCGGGGTGCGCTTCCGAATGCTCGATATCTCGCTCGGGAATAGGGACACACGGGTTGCCCGTCGGGCGACTATCAGCCCGCTCGTCAGTGATCGAAAAGAACACCCGATATGGCTTGAATCCGAGCATGGTTTTGAACGTCTTCAAGCCCTCTGTGGCGCCAAAGTAGGTGTCATACATCACGTATTTCACTTTTCCTGCGTCAATCAACTGGCAGATGACTTCGACCAGCATAAAGTGCATGATTCCATCGTTGTTCCGATACCCGATCAGCCGTTCAAACGCCGCAAAATCACCGTAAAATCCCAATGTGCAATACGCCATCAGCTTCCCGTCCGGATTCATGACGCCGTAATACTTGAAGTTGCTCAGGGATGGGTAATAGCATGTTTTTTCCAGATACGAAGGGTCCATGGCATGCCCTTGCCGCGTCTCCAAAGATGTATTGATGTCGTGAATCTCGTCGACGAACTGGTTTCTGTCGATCTCGGTAATGATATAGCCGCGTGACCTGGCTTTCTTGGCAAAGTGGGCACCGCTATTGCGCCCCTTGATACTTGCGAGATAATTTTCGCGCGTGACTAACTCGCCGATATTGACCAATGCCGCACCCAATGCTTTATTCTGGAACAATTTGTAGCGCGGGTGCGGCTTGGTGAAATATTGGTAAGTCGATTTGACGTTTTCCGCATGCAGTCCAAGATCGAAATGCAAACGCGCCACCGGCAGCTTGGCGATATCGACAAGCACCTGAAACATCTGCGACACTTTATTGGTCATTTGAAATCGCTCCGTAAAAGTTGGTGAGCTTGGCGACCTGTGCCGGCCAGTTATATCGCTGCATCACCGCTTGCCGGCCGTTTTCTCCCATCCGTCTGGCGACGTCAGGATTCAATGCCAGATAATCAATTGCATTTGCGATTGCCGCTGGATCGTATGGATCGACACACAAGCCGCAGTCATTGCCTTCGACGATCTCGCGCCACAGTGGAATATTCGAAGCAATGACAGGGATGGCTGCCGCCATGTATTCGAACATTTTCACGGGTAGCCCTTCCATGAAATTGGCGATTGGATGTGAGGTCACCAGGCCGGCTATGGATCGACCCAGCACGCGGCACACGCCCGCACGATCCAGGTAGCCCAATTCGTTGACTCTGCCCCAGCCCGGATGCGCTTTTACCTTGGCTTCCAGCGGACGTTCGGAAAATGAACCCGCCAGATTGAGCCGCACCGGGGATTTCAGAAGTGCGCAGGCGCGAACTACTTCATCAATACCGCGGATGGCATCAATCCCGCCAATGAAGCAAACCTCGTCCCGCTTGTCGGTCCATGCAATGACAGCGTGCAATTCTCCCAGCAGCGGAAAGTTGTTGACGTCCACCGTATTCGGATTGATCGATAAGAATTTGTCTCGGATGAATGGCGTCGCGGCGATGATGCCGTCGAACCGGTGGCAGGCGAAACTCTCATAGCGAGCCATCATGCCCGACAGCAGGCGCAGCGAGGTTGGATTCAGATATGGCTTATTCAGGATTTGTTTTGGCGCGTCTTCATGCGAGTCAAAAATGACTTTTTTGCCTAGCTGCTTCAGTTTCAGGCCGGTCGTCAGTAGCTCCGGATCATGAAACTGGTAGATATCCGCGTCCAATTCCACCGCCTTGTCAAAGACCCTGCGCGTAGTTCTCAATATCCGATTCAGGCGACCTGGCAGACGTCCCACATCGACGATCTGCACACCATCCTTATATTCATCCCCTTTGTCGTCGGCCACTACCAGCGTCACGTCATATCCGTGCTCTGCCAGACTCCTGCATTGCTTGACGAAGATGCGGGTGTCATGCCTCGGGTGCACTGAGGTAAGGTGGGCAATTCTCCACATTTTTTTTCCTGTATTTGTAATTTGCATATGCCCCCAGACCTGCGGCAATTGACATATCCAAAAAGGTTTTAGAAGTAAGCATCCACAGCACAGTCACCGACATCAAAATGCAAGCCAAAAGAAAATCACGAGACTTCGATTTTAAGAAGAACCCATCTACATACAGGCGGAGCAGGGGGTACATCAGCAGTGCGATTGCGTAGATGAAGCCAAGGGCACCGAAGTCGACCCACGCCGACAAAATGTTGTGGGCATATTCACCACTCGCATAACTGGCGTAGTCACCCAGAATGGGATGGTCTTGAATGGTGCGTAGCGCCTGGTCCGTTAAATGATGTCGAAGATTGACAGAGTTCGCTTGCGAGAGGTCGGCAAGCTCCAATACCCGGTTGTCAGGAAAATGCTCCGCGAAATACTGATAATTGGCACCGACGAAAATACAGGCCATTAATATCGCAGCCAGGATTTTCAATTTGTGGCGGGAATAATAGGTCTCGATGATCGGAATCAGGAATATGAGCGCGATAAATTCAGTGCGTGCCATGTTGATGAAAAGCGCCGGGACGGCGATCAGGTAGAGCAATATTCTGACCTTCGCAGTGTTGACAAGTGATATTACGATGATGAAAGTCAACAAATATGATCTTGCAAACCCCTGGTAGGTCGACAGACTTTCCGGATTGAGCGATGCACCCAGTTCGGCCAGATAAAATGATCCGTCGATAGAGAAATAAAAAATAATGCCGGACATGAGCAAGAGGCTGGCAATCGCTATCGTCTTGAATTTATTGCCATTGAAATCGGTCATCCGAAACATAATGAAAATATTCGCCAGGTAAATAATCGACAGAAACTGGCTTCTTATTATGTCAAAATTCGCGCCGGCAATGAAATTGACAAAAATGATCAAAGTGCAATAAATCAACAGGGTAAAGAAATAAAAATCGATGCGCGTGAAATTGCCCTTTCCTCTTTTGATATCGGCCAGAAAGTAGAACAGGAGAGGAAACAGCAACACCAGCGAAACAATGGAAAAATAGCCACCTAGGAAGGCCCGCATTATTCCAAGGCCCAGCAAAGTCTGGTAAAAAAAGAAACCCGGGAACAAAAGAAAAAAAGCGAGTTCCATCGTCGCAGTTCTACCCTTGTTGAAGGCTGAAGCCTGGCCCGAATAGGTCATTGATGCTATTGATGTCATTGTCGATTGCATGATTTCGTATCCATGGTTCGGCCAAGCGTCAGATTGTGTCTCGATTCAACCTCGCCCGAATTTCAGCGAGCTATTGCTAATGGCGCTATCGTTGGCCGGACATTGTCGAGTCAGGCTGGAACCTGAGCATTGATAACGTCGCTGCACATTTCTTTGGCGGCCCGATTCTCAAAATAGGAGTTGTGCCACAACAAAGTGAAATCGCCGTCAAACTGATGACAAATACGTTTGTAGCGATAGATCAGTTCACGCGCCGCATCGCCGTATCCCAAGCCCATACACTGCATATCGATCACCGTCGATTCCATTACCACGAGCGGACGTTGCAACAAATTCAGTCGTTTCCGGTTGATCAGGTCGTACATGTGATACTCGTGGCAGGTGCCACAGCGGAAGCCGGCGCGCTCGGCATAAGACAGCGTCGTATCGTAGGTCAGACCATTGGCTTCCCATAGTTGCGCGGTGGTTGGCGTCTCCCAGCGCAAGTAATGCTGGCGTCCGCCAAGCACATCTTGCTTGATGCCTTCTTCTTCCATGATACGGCGCAATTTGGATACGGACTGCGCGAATTTGGCCGGATTCTTGTAGGTGTCATAGCCAGGATGAATGCCGATTTCATGACCGCGGGCATGGACACTGCGCATCATGGCCCGCATGCGCGGTTCGTCGACATTGACCGAGGTATCCCTCTTCTCGTCCGTTTGCTCACAGATGAAATAGAACGCCACCTGATTGCCTGCCCTTTCATTTGCATCCATGATCCAGTCGATGCCTGACCGATAAGGATCGGAGGAATAATCTCCATGCTTGACTGCTAGGTAATCTCTGACTGTCATCGGCAGTCGATCCAGCGACTTGTCGCGCCATGAGCGTGCGAGCACCCTCTTTCCAAGTCGGTACAGCGACGCACAGGCTGGGTCAAACGGCGAGTCGATATCACAACTGATCAGGGTGCGGGCGCGGTGCTGCTTGCGTTCCAGGTTTGGCCATAGCCTCGTCAGCGCGGACCACAGAATCGCGATGTATTCGTCTACGATCGGACGGTCGATGAATCCTGCGCTGCACGCCAGGGATGCCTTGGCTGGAAATCGGTCATGTTCATCGCGTACCAGACTGACCGCCTCTTCGTAGCGGGACAGCATGAAAAACGCAGAGCCAAAAACATCAATCGGCAGATAGATGTAGTCGTCGGTGACCGTTGATGGTTGGTCGGTGCGTCCGTAAATCACCGGTATCGTTGGCTCCACCAACGTCGGACTCAACCCGGTTGGGCGGCTGTCCCATGTGACAAGAGGGGTAGCCGGCAGCGAGGATGGACGAAGCCATCGGTCTGATGTCAGTGCAAAGAATATATTGGGTAGTTCGATCTGGCGTTGATCCAGGCAAAGGTGAAAATTATTATCCGTTGCTGGCTCAATCGCGTAGCTGAGACCAAGATAGTCCGTAAATATGACCGAACAGATCCAGTCCAATTCGGCTGATGTGTCGGGTGCCAGGATTCGAAGCGTTGCCATGATTGAATTCCTAACCGGGAAAGCTGTTACTCCAACGTAGATAAAGATAGAGCCAACGCGTCACTCGCAATTGCAATCACACCGGGCCCAGATTGCTCTGAGAGAAGCGATACGACAAAAGCAGATAGATCACATAAAGCGATGAATAACCGACGGTATAGAGCCAAAGACTCTCTTTCAGTGTCAAAGGCAGCAAAAAAACCGTAATGGTCATCAGGAATAGCGCGACTTGCCAGGCAAGTTCGACTTTCTGCTTGCCCGCCACGTAGAAAACGTAACTTAACGGACTGGCGATGAAACTAATAAAAAATAGCGGTGCCATGATGCGAGCGTAGGCCCCCGCGGGTCGCCATGATTCGCCGAAAACCAGTGCAAACAAATCTTCGGAAAAAATGAATATAAATAATGTCGGCCCGACACCTAACATAAAGAGCGTCTTGAAGGTGTGAATATAGGTGCCCTGACAATTGCCGAAGGTCTGAAAGTCCTCGACTGCCTGCCGTTTGAATACTTCCAGCACAGAGGCGGCCAGAATCGATGCCGGCGCGGCCAGCACCCGTTGCGTCAGCGCAAACAGACCAGCGGCAAGCAAGCCATGCTTTATCCCGATCAGAAATAACGGCAATTTTCCGGCAACGACATTGATCAAATCAGCGGGGAGCGCATAGCGCCAGAAGGCTTCATGCTTTTTCAGATAGTTGCGCTGAGGACGCGTTGGCTTGATCGAAAAAGTCGGGCCAGGCGGTGCCATCAGCAAAACGGCTGCAACGAGCCCGATGGCGAGTCCGATAATTTGCCCCGCCATCAAGGCAATGCCTCCAATGCCGGCATATAGCAAACCAACCTGCGTCAGTGCAATGGTGCCGGCAGCCCACACTTTGGCGCGTGCCGCTTTGCCAAACGCGTGATAGGAGGTTGCATACGCGATGATTGTCTGGGTATACGCGGTCAGCCACATGCCGACCCCGAGCGTCAGCAATCCGAGCCAAGGCAATTTGAGTGCTTCATGAAACCCCAGTGCACGAGCACCGAAGGCACACAGTGTGATTGTCAGTGCCAGTATCGTTGCCGAATAGGCGATCACGCTGAAGCAGGTCTGCTGTTCGTTGGAATCGTGATCGAGAATCATTGCGGTCTCGAGACGCAGCGTGGCGACCACCGCGGCAATTTGTATGACACCGAGCCACACGCTGAATGCGCCCATATCCTCGGGTCCGCATAAACGTGTAATCAGAGGTGCAGCCAGCAAGGGCAATGCCTGTGCTGCGACCGATCCAGTCAGGACTGTAATGACATGGCTCCAGAAGGTAGTGGTGGAGGATTTCATGTCAATCTGCAGTTTAATTTGCAGCGGCAAATCGCAGGGTCAGGCAACAGGAAGCGTGGTGTAGTCATGGGTTCTCGATGTCTTCGCTCACGCTTTAAGCGGTGCCGCACCGTGGCCCGCATAGCGGGGAGGAAATTGAAATGTCTGGTGTACTTCCGATGGTATTTCCATTTTCGCCTGTGATGTATATTCAGTTACGATGGTCTGTATCATTGATTCGATCATCGCTCTGTTGTTGGTTTTGCATACCGCCATGAGATTGGCGATCTGCCGGTCCAACAGATCGGGATGGATCGAGTTCTCGGTCGTGAACATGATGCGTGGATGCGCGCTGGGATAGGCCTGTTCGCCGATCAGCAATTCTTCATACAGTTTTTCGCCCGGACGCAGGCCGACGAATCGCACCTCGATGTCGCCGGTCGGGTTCTGTTTGCTCTTCTCGGTAAACCCGGACATGACGATCATGGTGCGGGCCAGGTCGACAATTTTGATCGGATCGCCCATATCGAGAACGAACACATCGCCGCCCTTGGCCATCGCTCCGGCCTGTATCACCAGTTGTGCCGCTTCCGGAATCAGCATGAAATAACGGATCACTTCGGGATGGGTGATCGTGAGGGGGCCGCCATGTTCGATCTGCTGCTGGAATAGCGGCACGACTGAGCCGGACGAACCGAGCACGTTGCCGAAGCGAACCATGCAAAACGTAGTGCCGTTGGTTGACTTGGCGGCGGCCGCCTGAAAAATCAGCTCGGCGATGCGCTTGCTCGCGCCCATGATATTGGTGGGGCGAACTGCTTTGTCGGTTGAAATGAGTACGCAGGTTTCAATCCGGAACTTTTCTGCAGCCCTGGCGACCACGCCGGCTCCAATCACATTGTTACGAATGCCCTCGACGAAATTGGATTCTACCAACGGCACATGCTTATACGCGGCGGCGTGATAGACAGTATCGATCCGGCCTTCCTGCATGATCCGCTCCACCAGTGAGCTACTGCACACCGTGCCAAGATGCTCCTGCACATTCAGTCCGGGGAAGCGCATCTGCAGTTCCTGTTTGATGGTGTACAGCGCAAATTCGGAGTGATCGAGAAGATGCACTCGGTTCGGCGACAGGGTCATGATCTGGCGACACAATTCGCTGCCTATCGATCCGCCCGCGCCGGTCACCAGAATATTTTTCCCGCTGACACATTTGGCGAACAAGTCGATTTGCGGAGGAACCGGGTCGCGACCCAGCAGATCTTCAATTTTTATGTCGCGAATCGAATGATTGGAGCCCCTGTCGTCGGCTAGGTCAACCAGACTGCGCAGGATCTTGATGGTGACACCCGCCTCACGCATCTTGTGCACGATTTTCAGCAATCGTTCCGGTGATACGGACGGGATCGCGATCACGATCGACTTGATACCCAATTTATTGACCACTGCAAGCAGACGATCGGAATGAAATACTTTTAAACCGGCGATGGTGTGTTTGTTGAGAACGTGTTTTTCGTCAAAGAAACATACCGGTCGATATTCGTCGCTTGTGCGCATTGCCAGCGCAAGCTGTGCACCCGGTTCGCCCGCTCCATAGATCGCCACCAGGTTTTCCACCTTATGTTGCCTTCCGCCGTGATTTCGCAAGAAGGCCCGAACCATCAACCTCGATGTCACGACATAAGAAAATGCAATAAACCAGTAAATCATGAAGGCGCCATGCGGCAGCCGGTTGTAATCGAAAGTAAGCGACAGCAAATAGGCAAACAGGACCACGACTGCCAGACCGGTTCCAGTCGCGGCCAGCAAGCGATAGTCGATGAAGCGGATGACCGCGCGATACAGGCCGGACATCGTGAACGCCGAAATCGTGACAACGGAAATCAGCACGTATGAGGTACTGCCGTAACGCATGGTTTGGTCGAAATCACCCAGTCTGAGCAGCATGGCCGCCAAAAAGCACAGAGGCAATGCGATCAGATCTGCCGCAAGCATCAGGGTGACCTTCACCAGTCGATTCCTGGTAATCAGCATTTCTCGGAACCGGTTGCTAATTGTTAGTGCTGGCGTTGACATAAGACAGGGTTTCTCCTCAATGACTGGACCGAAGCCGAATCTACAAGAAATGACTGATGTTGCCGGCCAATAAGAATTTCAGGCCCAAGTGGTGGATCATGTTTGATTCACTGACAATGTCGAAAACAGATGTTTCGTTTGGAGATCTGCACTGTTCGTATTCGGTTTCCCGACTTGCCTCGCGACGATTTTTTGCTGCGTAATGAAGACAAGAAAGGCCAATGAAAGCAAGGTTTCCTGACACAAACTGAATGATCAAAACATTAATCAAATGCACATCGTCAATATGATTTAGTTCTCTCATATCCGGCTTGATAATTATCAAAAAACCAATTTATAAAAAGGCAATGCCCCTTCTATTGCTCAACACAAATCTTTTCGTCAGAAGGGGCGTTGTTGGTCTCCAAACCTAGCTTGATCGATTCGAAATGGAATTGGCAAATTGTTACGCATCGCCCTGATAACGCGATTGAGGTCCGACAAGCATTTGGCTTCGCGGTGGGGCGAATGTTGTATCGAGGCCGCACGGGAGGACGACATGACTAAGTCTGTGGCAGGCAGAAAATATCCGTTGCCGATCGACATGAGAAATGCCGGCACCGATACACCGGCATTGGCAGGATGGCGGGTCGGTTTCAGTGTGACGGGGGTGGAAATTCTGACGCGCGTTGATTGCGCAGTGTGTATGAAACGAGTAATTTCACACTGCGCAGTCGGGTGCAACGAAGAAGGGGAAAGTACCGATCCCAGGCAACTGGACAGGGACGAATCGACAGATAAGAAGGAGATTAATGCAGCAACACCGGTTGTTGCATCTGGCGCTCGAATTGACCCTCGCAGCATGCTTGCTTGTATGATCCCCCCGCTCGATTGCGTCATTGAGCCTGGTCAATAAGCGGCCCGATTCGTGTCAGTCGGCACGGCATCGCCGCTGTGCAATGGCGCCAGCGAGGCAACAATTTTTGCGGCGCCCCTGAAGCGGCCTACGGAATTTCGGCGAAGTAGTTCCCGGGGGAAAATCCTTGCACTTTCGCGCCGTTCTCATCCATTATTAAATTGATAATTATCAATTGCCGGCCAGCGGAAGTTTGTAAAGTGGTGTCATTCTTTGACCAATTTTTGTCAACGGCGAATTGGCCGTGCAGCGGATACCGAACGGCGCTCGGACAAAAGGCGAAAATTGTCCAAACAGGTCAGGTAAATCCAATGAAATTTTTGTCATGCATCAGTCTCAAACAGATCGGCCTGCTGGCCCTGATACCGTGGCTTGTGGCCTGTGCGTCGGGCGGCGCCGGCTTGCGTGCGGATCCCAGCGCCAGCCTCGAATCGGGGCTGCCCGCCAACGCGCCGGTGGTGAAACAGATCACGCCCGAACTGGTCCGGTCCGAGCGTGAGAAGCATGAAAAACAAACGACTCAGAACCTCAGCAATCTGGTCAGCGCGGTGACGCCGTACAAGATCGAAAGCGGCGACATCCTGTCGATCGTGGTGTGGGACCATCCCGAACTGGCCGGCGCCGTGATGGCGACACCGGTCGCCAGCATCAACGGCGCAGAAGCGGTCGGTCCGGCCACGCCGCCGGCCGGCTTCGTGGTCGATCACGAGGGCATGGTGCAGTTTCCGTATGCAGGTGCGCTCAAGCTGGCGGGTCTGACAGAAGAGCAGGCGCGTGGCCTGCTGACCGGCAAGCTGGCGCGCTACATCAACAAGCCCAAGGTCACCTTGCGCGTGCAGGCCTATCGCAGCAAGCGCATCTATATCGATGGCGAAGTCAAGTCCCCCGGGCTGCAGGCAATCAATGACATCCCGATGACGCTGGTAGAAGCGCTGAACCGCGCCGGCGGCCTGCTGCCCACCGCCGATCAGAGCCAGATCTTCATCAACCGGGCCGGCACCAACTACCAGATCAACCTGCTGCAGCTGGTGCAAAAAGGCATCAATCCGTCCAGCATCATGTTGATCAACGGCGACATCGTGCGCGCCGTGTCGCGCGATGAAAGCAAGGTCTTCGTTTCGGGCGAAGTCGTTGCGCCGAAAGCGTTGACCATGCACAACGGCCGTCTGACGCTCAACGAAGCACTGGGTGAAACGGGCGGCATCAATCCGGTTACCGGTGATGGGCGACAGGTGTACGTGGTACGCAAGCAGGCGTCGGAGCCGGTGGTATATCAGCTCAACGCCAGCACGCCTGGGGCTTTGGCGATGGCCGAGAGTTTCGAGCTGTACCCGAAGGACGTAGTCTACGTCGCCGCGTCGCCACTGACCAACTGGCATCGCGCGATCAGCCTGATATTCCCAAGCGCGTTGTCGTCGGTTCTTGGAGCGGCGCATCCGTAGATCGCCAGACGGCGTGATTAAACGACCTCTGTGCCGCGCATGATCACGCTACGCGAAACTTGGACAGGTAAGTCATCTACATCAGCTGCACGCCATGATTGACCAGCCGAGCGTGCATGGGTAAATGACAGTCTTGTCGGCATCGACGTGGTGAAAATACTCGGCAACAGTTGGGTGGAATTTAGATATGTTCAGGCAATCATCATGATGAATGTAGAAAATCAGAACGCGGTAGCTCCTGTCATGCAGTACAGCATGATGATGCATCACCCCATACAGCAACCGGCTCCACGCAGTCTGCCACCTAACAATGAAAATGAGCTGAAGACCTACGTCAATGTTTTGTATGACAATCGTTGGCTGATCATGTGCATAGTGCTGGCAGTGACGTTGATCGGCGTCGCCTACGCATTCATGGCCAAGCCGGTGTATCAGGCCAGCATGATGATTCACGTCGAGGAAAACAGTCCCAATTCATCGAAAAACATTCTGGGTGAAATGGCTTCGCTGTTCGATACCAAGGCCGAAGTCACCGCCGAGATGGAGTTGCTGCATTCACGACTCGTAATCTCGCGTGCGGTCGACAACATGCGTCTGTACATCGATGGCCACCCGAAGTACTTCCCGCTGATCGGGGGCCTGCTGGCGCGCCAGAACAAGCAACTGTCCTCGCCCGGCGTCTTCGGCATCGGCGGCTATGCGTGGGGCGCCGAAAAGATTTCGGTGCCGGTGTTCAATGTGCCGGATATGCTGCAAAACCGTGAATTTGTCATCACGGCGGCAGGCGACGGGCAGTATCTGCTGACCGAATCAACCCAAAACATCGCGCTGAAAGGCAAGGTCGGCGTCGCGCTCAATGCCGCTACCGACAACGGCAATATCGAACTGATGGTAGACCAGATGGCAGCGGCGCCCGGTGCGCAATTCAGCCTGCGCCGCGCCTCGCGCCTCGCCGCGATTGAAGAAGTACAAAAAGCCATGATGGTCACCGAGCAAGGCAAGCTGTCGGGCATCATCAACGTCACGTTGCAAGGCCAGAATCCGCAACTGACCACCAATATCCTCAATGAAATCGGGCGCGAATACATGCGGCAAAATCTGGCGCGCA
>NZ_JBHRTP010000057.1:0-32133 GCF_042646465.1 Pseudundibacterium arcticum | reverse complement strand
GTCAAGACCACCTGCACCGGCGTCGAAATGTTCCGCAAGCTGCTCGACCAGGGTCAGGCCGGCGACAACGTCGGCGTGCTGCTGCGCGGCACCAAGCGCGAAGACGTCGAGCGCGGTCAAGTACTGGCCAAGCCAGGCTCGATCAAGCCGCACAGCCACTTCACCGGCGAGATCTACGTATTGTCGAAAGACGAGGGCGGCCGTCACACCCCGTTCTTCAACAACTATCGTCCGCAGTTCTACTTCCGTACCACCGACGTGACCGGTTCGATCGAATTGCCAGCAGACAAAGAAATGGTCATGCCAGGCGACAACGTCTCGATCACTGTCAAGCTGATCAACCCGATCGCGATGGAAGAAGGTCTGCGCTTCGCGATTCGTGAAGGCGGTCGTACCGTCGGCGCGGGTGTGGTGGCAAAAATTATCGCTTAATCTTGCTAGATCAGCTGCTTGATTAAGTTTGCAGTAGATTTGGTGTAGCTGTCATATTGCCGCGAGTGGCGACACTCGCGGCCCGTTCTTTAAAGGGAAATCATGCAAAACCAGAAAATCCGTATTCGCCTGAAAGCCTTCGACTACAAGTTGATCGACCAGTCCGCACTTGAAATCGTCGAAACCGCCAAGCGTACCGGCGCAGTCGTCAAGGGCCCAGTGCCACTGCCGACCCGCATCCAGCGTTTCGACGTATTGCGGTCGCCGCACGTCAACAAGACTTCGCGCGATCAGTTCGAGATCCGTACCCATCAGCGCCTGATGGATATCGTCGATCCTACCGACAAGACCGTTGATGCGCTGATGAAGCTGGATCTGCCGGCTGGCGTGGACGTAGAAATCAAGTTGCAATAATTTTGGCTGGTGTGCTGTTTTTTTGCACACCAGGTATTGCCAAGCAAGAGCGCTAAAGATATACTACTCGGCTTCTGTGGAAATTCGGTAAATCCGCGTTTCCACTTTTATAAGTTGTACAAACAGTCAGCCCCGCCCAATCGCAGGTGGGAATGGAGAAAAAATGAGCCTAGGCCTAATTGGTCGCAAGGTTGGTATGATGCGCATCTTTACGGATGATGGGGATTCGATTCCTGTTACCGTGGTTGACGTATCGAACAATCGTGTTGCGCAAATCAAAACGCCTGAAACGGATGGTTATTCCGCTGTTCAGGTCGCATTCGGTCATCGTCGTGCATCGCGCGTGAACAAGGCAACCGCCGGTCACCACGCAAAAGCCGGTGTTGAAGCCGGAACCATCCTCAAAGAATTCCTGATCGATACCTCCAAAGCTTCCGAAATGAAGGCCGGCGATGTGATCGCTGCCAGCCTGTTCGAAGTTGGTCAAAAGATTGACGTGCAGGGTGTGTCGATTGGTAAGGGTTATGCCGGTGTTATCAAGCGCTACAACTTCAGTTCTGGTCGCGCGACGCACGGTAACTCGCGTTCGCATAACGTGCCGGGTTCGATCGGTATGGCGCAGGATCCAGGTCGCGTGTTCCCTGGTAAGCGCATGACCGGTCACATGGGTGACGTTACCTGCACCACGCAGAATCTGGAAATCGCCCGCATCGACGCTGATCGTCAGCTGTTGTTGGTCAAGGGTGCGGTTCCAGGCGCGAAGAACGGTCAAGTGATCGTCTCGCCTGCTGTTAAAACCAAAGCCAAGAAGGGAGCTTAAACGATGGAACTCAAGCTCCTAAATGACCTGGGTCAATCAGCTTCGAACGTCGCCGCGCCGGATACCGTGTTCGGTCGCGATTACAACGAGGCACTGATTCATCAAGTGGTCGTCGCTTATCAGGCTAACGCGCGTAGCGGTAACCGTAAGCAAAAAGATCGTGAAGAAGTGCATCACACGACCAAAAAACCATGGCGTCAAAAAGGTACGGGCCGCGCTCGTGCTGGTATGTCGTCGTCGCCTTTGTGGCGTGGCGGTGGTCGCATTTTCCCGAATTCGCCTGAAGAAAATTTCTCGCACAAAGTCAATAAGAAGATGTATCGCGCCGGTGTCTGCTCGATTCTGTCTCAATTGGCGCGCGAGGGTCGTCTGACCGTGATCGAGAGTCTGTCGATCGACGCGCCGAAGACCAAGCTGCTGTCGCAAAAACTGAAGGGCATGGGTTTTGAGTCCGTCATGGTGATTACCGACGATTTCAACGAGAACCTGTTCCTGGCTTCCCGCAATCTGCCGCACGTGCTGGTGGTGGAGCCGCGTCACGCCGATCCGGTTTCCCTGGTGTATTACAAGAACATCTTGATCACCAAGCCGGCTTTGGCCAAGATTGAGGAGATGCTGGGATGAGCACCATCGTAAAACATAGCGAAGAGCGCTTGATGAAAGTGTTGCTGGCGCCGGTGATTTCGGAAAAGGCGACTTTCGTCGCTGAAAAGAACGAGCAAGTCGTTTTCCGCGTCGCACCGGATGCCACCAAGCCAGAAATCAAGGCCGCGGTCGAGCTGCTGTTCAAAGTCGAAGTTGAGTCCGTGCAAGTGGCGAACCGTCAGGGCAAGCAAAAGCGCACCGGCCGCTTCACTGGTCGTCGCAATCATACCAAGCGCGCATTTGTCAGCCTGAAGCCCGGCCAGGAAATTAACTTCTCCGAGGAGGCTAAATAATGGCACTCGTCAAAGTCAAGCCGACCTCGCCCGGTCGTCGCGGCATGGTCAAGGTCGTCAATTCCGACCTGTACAAAGGCCGTCCGTTCGCGGGTCTGATCGAGGCGCAGTCGAAGAGCGCTGGTCGTAACAATAATGGCCATATCACGACCCGCCATATCGGCGGTGGTCACAAGCAGCATTATCGCCTGATCGACTTCAAGCGCACCAAGGATGGCATTCCAGCCAAGGTTGAGCGTATTGAATACGATCCGAATCGCACCGCGCACATTGCATTGTTGTGCTATGCCGACGGTGAGCGTCACTACATCATCGCTACCAAGGGTATGGCGGTCGGTGATCAGCTAATGAACGGTTCGGAAGCGCCGATCAAGTCGGGCAACTGCCTGCCGATCCGCAATATTCCGGTCGGTACCGTCATGCATTGCGTCGAAATGTTGCCTGGCAAGGGCGCGCAAATGGCGCGTACCGCGGGCGCTGGCGTGGTTCTGATGGCGCGTGAAGGTACTTACGCCCAGGTCCGCCTGCGTTCCGGCGAAGTGCGTCGCGTTCACATTGAATGCCGTGCAACAGTGGGCGAAGTCGGCAATGCCGAACACAGCCTGCGCAAGATCGGTAAGGCTGGTGCCATGCGCTGGCGCGGCGTCCGTCCGACGGTACGTGGTGTGGTAATGAATCCGGTTGATCACCCGCATGGTGGTGGTGAAGGTAAAACAGCGGCTGGTCGTCATCCAGTGTCGCCGTGGGGCCAGCAGACCAAGGGTAAGAAGACGCGTCGCAACAAGCGCACGACTTCCATGATCGTTTCGCGCCGTGGCAAGAAATAAGGGGTAGCACATGACACGTTCATTGAAAAAAGGGCCGTTCTGTGATGCCCACCTGGTCAAGAAAGTCGAAGCTGCGCAAGCCGCTAAAGACAAGAAGCCAATCAAAACATGGTCGCGCCGTTCGACAATTATGCCGGACTTCATCGGCCTGACTATCGCCGTACACAATGGCAAGCAACACGTGCCGGTGTATGTGTCCGAAAACATGGTTGGTCACAAACTTGGCGAATTCGCGCTGACTCGGACGTTCAAGGGTCACGCCGCCGATAAAAAGGCTAAGAGATAGGTGTGATGATGGAAACTAAAGCAATTCTGCGCGGTGTGCGTCTGTCCGAGCAAAAAGGTCGCCTGGTGGCGGACCTGATTCGCGGTAAAAAAGTGGATCAAGCATTGAACATCTTGGCTTTCAGTCCGAAAAAAGGTGCAACCATCATCAAGAAAGTGTTGGAGTCTGCAATTGCAAACGCCGAGCACAATGATGGTGCTGACATCGACGAGCTGAAGGTAAAGACGATCTATGTTGAAAAAGGTGCGATCTTGAAGCGCTTTACAGCGCGCGCAAAAGGCCGTGGCGATCGTATTTCGAAGCAATCCTGTCACATATTCGTGACTGTCGGTAACTAAGGAGTCACGATGGGACAGAAGATTCATCCAACCGGTTTCCGTCTTTCGGTTACGCGCAATTGGGCGTCACGCTGGTTTGCTGGCAATAGTAATTTTGCCACCATGCTCAACGAGGACCTCAAGGCGCGTGCTTACCTGAAAAAGAAACTGAAGAACGCCTCCGTTGGTCGCATCGTTATCGAGCGTCCGGCGAAGAATGCGCGTTTCACAATCTATAGCTCGCGTCCAGGCGTCGTGATCGGCAAGAAGGGCGAGGACATCGAAGTTCTCAAGACTGAGCTGACCAAGATCATGGGCGTGCCGGTGCACGTCAATATCGAAGAGATTCGCAAGCCGGAAACCGATGCGCAACTGATCGCCGATTCGATTTCGCAGCAGCTGGAAAAACGGATCATGTTCCGCCGCGCCATGAAGCGTGCGATGCAGAACGCGATGCGTCTGGGTGCCCTGGGTATCAAGATCATGTCGTCCGGTCGTCTGAACGGCATCGAGATTGCTCGTACCGAGTGGTATCGCGAAGGTCGTGTGCCTCTGCATACCCTGCGTGCCGATATCGATTATGGCACCAGCGAAGCGTCGACCACCTACGGCATCATCGGCGTCAAGGTCTGGGTCTATAAAGGCGACCGTCTTCCTAGTGGCGAGCCGCCGATCGATCTGACGAAGGAAGACGACACAAAACGTCGCGGTCCACGTCGTGATGACGGCAAGCCGACCACGCGTCCTCGTGCCAAGCGACCAGAAGGTCAAACTACTACAGCTGCTCCCGGTACCTCTACACCAGCTGCCAAGCGGGTTCGTGCTCAAAAGCCCGATGGCTCGCCTGCTAGCGCGGTAGCGGCCCCGGCTGAGAAGGCAGGAGAATAATCATGCTGCAACCAGCACGCAGAAAATATCGTAAAGAGCAAAAAGGCCGCAATACCGGCATTTCCCATTCGCGCGGCACCGCCGTGTCGTTCGGTGAATTCGGTCTGAAAGCAGTTGGCCGTGGCCGCATCACGGCGCGCCAGATCGAGGCAGCCCGTCGCGCGATGACGCGTCACATCAAGCGCGGTGGCCGTATCTGGATCCGTATTTTCCCGGACAAGCCGATTTCGCAAAAGCCGGCCGAAGTTCGTATGGGTAACGGCAAGGGTAATCCTGAATATTACGTGGCTGAAATCCAGCCGGGTAAAGTGCTGTACGAGATGGATGGCGTTGACGAGGCGTTGGCGCGCGAGGCGTTCCGCCTGGCTGCATCTAAACTGCCGCTGTTGACCACCTTCGTGGTTCGTCAAGTCGGCCAATAATTGGAGTGAAATATGAAAGCATCTGAACTCCGCGGCAAAGATCAAGCGGCTCTGACCACGGAGCTGAATGACCTGCTGAAGGCACAATTCGGCCTGCGTATGCAAATCGCTACGCAGCAGCTGAACAATACTTCGCAGATCAAGAAAGTTCGCCGCGATATCGCACGAGTCAAAACGGTCATGAATTTGAAGGAAGACAAATAATGAACGATCAAGTGAAACAAGCGCTCAAGCGCACGCTGATTGGCAAAGTGGTCTCCGACAAGATGGACAAGACAGTTACCGTTCTGATCGAGCGCCACGTCAAGCACGCGCTGTACGGCAAGATCATCATGCGTTCGAATAAATATCATGCGCATGATGAAACCAACCAAGCCAAGGCTGGTGATGTGGTCGAGATCCAGGAAGGTCGTCCGATCTCGAAGACCAAGGCTTGGACAGTGACCCGTGTGGTACAGGCTGCGCAAATAGTATAAATATTTGTTGCGGGCCCAGCATGTTCGTGCCATACTGCTGGGCTTCGTTCAAGTAATAAGTGCCCTGCAAGAGCGATGTAGAGAATTTTGCAAAAAAAATCTCGAATAGCAGATTTTGAAAACGTCCACCCCAAGCAGTGCGGCCTAACAAGGCGGCTGACGGGACCAAGACTGACCGCAAGCTCGCATTAAGCGAATTGAGCGGCTTAAGTTGGGAAAGAGAATACTATGATTCAAACTGAAAGCCGGCTCGAAGTAGCCGACAATACTGGTGCAAAAGAAGTTATGTGCATCAAGGTATTGGGTGGTTCAAAACGCCGTTACGCAGGTATTGGCGATGTCATCAAGGTGACTGTAAAAGTTGCTGCGCCACGTGGTCGCGTCAAAAAGGGCGAGATCTACAACGCAGTAGTAGTTCGTACCGCCAAGGGTGTTCGTCGTCAGGACGGTTCCCTGGTGAAGTTTGACGGGAATGCAGCTGTGCTGCTGAACGCCAAACTTGAGCCGATTGGCACCCGCATTTTCGGGCCAGTCACGCGCGAACTGCGTACTGAGCGGTTCATGAAAATTGTTTCGCTTGCGCCAGAAGTGCTGTAAGGAGTCGTAATGGACAAAATTCGTAAGAACGATGAAGTAATCGTCTTGACCGGTAAGGACAAGGGTAAGCGCGGCGTGGTTCAGCGTCGAGTCGATGCTGAGCATGTCGTGGTGGAAGGTGTGAATGTTGCCAAGAAGGCGACCAAGCCTAACCCTATGACTGGTGTAACTGGTGGCATCGTCGATAAGTTGATGCCAATTCATGTGTCAAACGTCGCGTTGTTCAACGCGGCTACTGGCAAGGCAGATCGCGTGGGCTTCAAGGATGTGGATGGCAAGAAAGTCCGCGTCTTCAAGTCGAACGGCGAAGTTGTTAAGGTTTAAGAGATCATGGCCCGTCTCCAGGAATTTTATAAAGATAAAGTCGTTGCTGACCTGTCAGCGAAGTTTGCTTACAAGTCGGTAATGGAAGTGCCGCGTATCCTCAAGATCACCCTGAATATGGGTTTGTCTGAGGCGATCGCGGACAAAAAAATCATCGAGCATGCCGTTGGTGACCTAACGAAAATCGCCGGTCAAAAGCCGGTCGTAACCAAGGCGCGCAAGGCGATTGCGGGTTTCAAGATTCGCGAGGGTTATCCGATCGGTTGCATGGTTACCTTGCGTGGCGCCCAGATGTACGAGTTTCTCGATCGTTTCATCACTGTGGCGTTGCCGCGCGTACGCGATTTCCGCGGTGTTTCGGGTCGTGCGTTCGATGGTCGCGGTAACTATAATATCGGCGTGAAAGAGCAGATCATTTTCCCCGAAATCGAGTACGACAAGATCGACGTGTTGCGCGGTATGAATATCAGCATCACGACGACAGCGAAGACCGACGACGAAGCGAAAGCGCTCCTCGCCGCATTTAAATTTCCGTTCAGAAACTGAGGTTGCCATGGCAAAACTGGCACTGATTAACCGCGAACAAAAGCGCGCTGACCTGGCAAAGAAGTACGCCGGCAAGCGCGCCGAGTTGAAGGCAATCATTGATGATCAATCCAAATCTGAGGGTGAGCGTTATGAAGCGCGCCTGAAGTTGCAGGCACTGCCGCGGAACTCAAATCCAACGCGTCAACGCAACAGATGTGCGATCACTGGTCGTCCACGTGGTACTTTCCGTAAATTCGGTTTGGGCCGTATTAAGCTCCGTGAATTTGCCATGCGTGGCGAAATTCCCGGCATGACAAAAGCTAGCTGGTAATAGGAGAAGATGCAATGAGTATGAGCGATCCTATCGCCGATATGCTGACCCGCATACGCAACGCCCAAGGTGTACAAAAAACCACGGTAGCAATGCCGTCGTCGAAGGTCAAAGTTGCGATTGCTCAAGTCCTGAAGGACGAGGGTTACGTTGAAGATTTCGCCGTTACCGAGGCTGGTGGCAAGGCGGAACTGAAGATCGGTTTGAAATATTATGTTGGTCGTCCAGTAATTGAGCGCCTTGAGCGCGTATCCCGTCCAGGGCTGCGTGTATACAAAGGCAAGGATGATATGCCAAACGTGATGAATGGTTTGGGCGTGGCGATTGTGTCCACACCCAAGGGCGTCATGACAGACCGCAAAGCTCGCGCAACCGGTGTCGGTGGCGAAGTTATTTGCTACGTGGCCTAAGGAGCGCAAGATGTCTCGAGTAGGTAAAATGCCGGTCGCAATGCCAAATGGTGCAGAAGTCACGATTACGGCGGCGCAGATCACAGTAAAAGGCCCTTTGGGTTCGCTGACTCAGTCATTAAATGGCTTGGTCAAGGTGGATAACGCCAACGGCACGCTCAAGTTTGAGGCAGCCAACGACAGCCGTGAAGCGAATGCGATGTCCGGTACGCTTCGCGCATTGGTCAATAACATGGTCAATGGCGTGACCAAGGGTTTTGAGAAGAAATTGAACCTGGTGGGCGTTGGTTATCGTGCGCAGGCACAAGGCGACAAGCTGAATCTGTCGCTCGGCTTTTCGCATCCGGTCGTGCATCAGATGCCGGCTGGCGTGAAGTGCGAAACGCCAACCCAGACTGAAATTCTGATCAAAGGGATTGACAAGCAGCGCGTTGGTCAAGTTGCTGCCGAAGTCCGTGCTTACCGCAGTCCCGAGCCTTACAAGGGCAAGGGCGTCCGCTATGCGGATGAGGTGGTGAAGCTTAAAGAAACCAAGAAGAAGTAATAGGGGTTGACGATGGACAAGAAACAATCACGCCTGCGCCGCGGACGTCAAACCCGTGCCAAGATCGCAGAATTAAAGGTGACTCGCCTGTCAGTGCATCGCACCAACTTGCACATCTATGCGAACGTCATCGGCCCGGATGCCAAGATACTCGCTTCTGCTTCCACCATGGAGGCGGAAGTTCGGCTGGAGTTGGCCGACAAATCGGGCAAGGGTGGCAACGCCGCTGCGGCATCGTTGGTCGGGAAGCGTGTTGCGGAGAAAGCGCTGAAAGCAGGAATTACCGAAGTTGCGTTCGATCGCTCCGGTTTCCGTTACCACGGCCGTGTCAAGGCGCTGGCCGAAGCCGCGCGTGAAGCCGGTCTGAAGTTCTAAGGAAGAATCGTCATGGCAAAAATGCAATCGAAAATGCAAAGCGACAAGCCCGATGACGGCATGCGCGAAAAAATGATCGCGATCAACCGTGTGACCAAAGTGGTCAAGGGTGGTCGGATCATGGGTTTCGCGGCATTGACCGTGGTTGGTGACGGCGATGGTCGCATCGGCATGGGCAAGGGTAAATCCAAGGAAGTGCCGGTGGCTGTGCAAAAGGCGATGGAAGAAGCGCGTCGCAACATGGTCAAGGTCACACTGAAAAACGGCACCCTGCAGCATACCGTTAGCGGCAAGCACGGCGCGGCCAAAGTGTTGATGAATCCAGCCAAAGAAGGTACCGGCGTTATCGCTGGTGGCGCGATGCGCGCGATTTTCGAAGTGATGGGGGTAACCAATGTGGTTGCCAAGTCGATCGGTTCGAGCAATCCATACAATATGGTGCGCGCAACCTTGGACGCCTTGTCGAAAATGAGCACGCCTTCCGAAATTGCAGCCAAGCGCGGCAAATCGGTTGAAGAAATCCTCGGTTAAGGTGGTCGAAATGGCAAATACCGTTAAAGTGAAATTGATCAAGAGTCTGATCGGTACCCGTGAATCGCATCGTGGCACTGTGCGCGGTCTCGGCTTGCGTCGTCTGAATTCGGTATCCGAATTGCAGGACACGCCAGCGGTTCGCGGCATGATCAATAAAGTGTCGTATCTCGTTAAAGTAGTTGCGTAGGCCTGCCGGCTTGCGAACGGAGCAAATCATGGAATTGAATAGCATACAACCTGCAGCTGGTGCCAAACACGCAAAACGTCGCGTCGGACGTGGTATCGGTTCCGGTTTGGGTAAGACTGCAGGTCGCGGCCACAAGGGACAGAAGTCCCGTTCGGGCGGTTTCCACAAGGTCGGTTTCGAAGGCGGTCAGATGCCTTTGCAGCGTCGTCTTCCGAAGCGCGGCTTCAAATCGCTGGCGGCATCGTTCAAGGCGGAAGTGCGTTTGTCCGATCTGGAAAAACTGCCAGTCACCGAAATCGACATTTTGGCGCTGAAGCAGGGTGGGTTGGTCTCTGTGCTGGCGCGTGACGTGCGCATCATCTTGTCCGGTGAAGTGAGCAAGAAATTTGTGGTCAAGGGTTTGACCGCGACCAAAGGTGCAAGAGCGGCGATTGAAGCTGCCGGCGGCTCCGTTGCGTAAATTGGCTGTCTACTTGGAGCGTTAATTGGCGACTTCACCACAACTTGCTAAAAGTGCGGCGGCGGGTTTTCCCTGGGGGCGCTTGTGGTTTTTGCTGGGTGCGCTGGTAGTCTATCGGATAGGCGCGCACATCCCGGTTCCAGGAATTGACCCGACACAACTGTCGCAGCTGTTCAAGCAAAACCAGGGTGGTATCCTGGGAATGTTCAACATGTTTTCCGGCGGGGCGCTGTCGCGATTTACGGTGTTTGCGCTCGGTATCATGCCTTATATTTCGGCATCGATCATCATGCAGCTGGGTTCGATCGTGTCGCCCCAGCTCGAAGCGCTGAAAAAAGAAGGCGAGTCGGGTCGTCGCAAGATTACGCAATACACCCGTTATGGCACCTTGGTGCTGGCGACGTTCCAGGCTCTGGGTATTGCTGTAGCGCTCGAATCGCAGGCTGGTTTAGTGATCGATCCGGGCCTGGCGTTCCGGTTCACCACGGTAGTGACGTTGTTGACCGGTACCATGTTCCTGATGTGGCTGGGTGAACAGATTACCGAGCGTGGACTGGGCAACGGCATTTCGATCATTATTTTCGCTGGTATCGCTGCCGGCTTACCGAACGCGGTTGGCGGCTTGCTCGAACTGGTGCGCACCGGCTCGATGAATGCGTTGTCGGCCATCTTGATTTGCCTTATTGTGGCGGCGGTTACTTTCCTGGTGGTGTTCATCGAACGCGGTCAGCGCAAGATCCTGGTCAACTATGCGAAGCGGCAAGTCGGTAACAAGATCTACGGCGGGCAGAGCAGCCATCTGCCACTGAAGCTGAATATGGCAGGAGTAATCCCACCGATCTTCGCTTCGTCGATCATCCTGTTTCCGGCCACGATCACAAGCTGGTTCACGTCGGGCGATACCACGAACCCGGTGGTGCGGTTCCTGAAGGATATGTCGGCATCGCTGGCGCCGGGCGAACCGATCCACGCACTGTTGTACGCGATTGCGATTGTATTTTTTTGCTTTTTCTATACCGCGTTGGTATTCAATAGCAAGGAAACCGCGGACAATCTGAAGAAGAGCGGTGCGTTTGTTCCGGGGATTCGTCCTGGTGATCAGACTGGGCGTTACATCGACAAGATTTTGATGCGTTTGACATTGGCTGGTGCTGTCTATATCACCTTGGTGTGCTTGTTGCCCGAGTTTCTGATTGCGCGCTGGAAGGTGCCGTTCTATTTTGGTGGTACTTCGCTGCTGATCATCGTCGTGGTCACGATGGATTTCATGGCGCAGGTACAAAATTACGTTATGTCGCAGCAATACGAATCGCTGCTTCGTAAAGCAAATTTCAAGGGCGGAATTCCCTCGCGATAAGCGCCCAGGAGAACGAGCAGACCGAATGGCAAAAGACGACGTTATCCAGATGCAGGGCGAGATTCTTGAGAATCTTCCAAATGCAACATTTAGAGTTAAGTTGGAAAACGGACATGTGGTATTGGGCCATATTTCCGGAAAGATGCGTATGAATTACATCCGCATCTTGCCAGGCGACAAGGTGACGGTCGAATTGACGCCTTATGATTTGAGCCGGGCCCGGATTGTGTTCCGCACCAAATAAATTTAGTGAACTGAACCTAGAAGTGAAAGAAAGAGGGCAACAATGAAAGTTCTCGCATCCGTCAAGCGGATCTGCCGCAACTGCAAGATCATCAAGCGCAAGGGCGTTGTCCGTGTTATTTGCACGGAACCGCGTCACAAGCAGCGCCAAGGTTAATTAAGGTCAATCGAGGAATAACGAATGGCACGTATCGCAGGGGTTAATATCCCAAATCATCAGCATACCGTAATCGGCTTGACAGCTATCTATGGTATTGGCCGTCCACGCGCAGAAAAAATCTGTGAGACAACGGGTGTCTTGACCAATAAAAAGGTCAAGGATCTGGATGACAACGAATTAGAAAAGCTTCGCGATGAGATCGGTAAGTTCATCGTCGAAGGCGATCTGCGTCGTGAAATCTCGATGAACATCAAGCGTTTGATGGACTTGGGTTGCTATCGGGGCATGCGCCATCGCAAGGGCTTGCCAGCCCGTGGTCAACGCACCCGCACCAATGCGCGTACCCGCAAGGGACCACGTAAAGCAGCGCAATCGCTGAAGAAATAGTCCAAGCATGCAGTTTGATTGGTCGTCGGATCCAAGGATATAATTATGGCAAAGTCACAAAATAGCGCAGCAGCAGCACGCGTGCGTAAAAAGGTCAAAAAGAACGTTGCTGAAGGTATTGCACACGTGCACGCTTCGTTCAACAACACAATCATCACGATTACCGATCGTCAGGGTAATGCATTGTCGTGGGCGACTTCGGGCGGTGCAGGTTTCAAGGGTTCGCGCAAATCGACCCCGTTTGCGGCTCAGGTAGCAGCAGAAGCGGCCGGCAAGGTTGCAGTTGAGTGCGGGATCAAGAACCTCGAAGTGCGCATCAAGGGCCCAGGCCCAGGCCGTGAGTCCGCGGTGCGCGCGCTGAATAACCTGGGCATCAAAATCACTCAGATTCAGGATGTGACACCGGTGCCACACAACGGCTGCCGGCCACCGAAGCGTCGTCGGATTTAATTAGATACCGCAGCATTGCGGTATCTAAACTGCCCGCCAATGAACTTGGCGGGTTTTTGTTCTTAAGCCCACCGTCTGTCTGCTTGCAGGTCAGACTAGCGCCTAATGCTCATGGCTGGAGTCAGTCAGGACGTTCGGGGCGTAATATTTAATTTAAAGGAAACTCTCGTGGCACGTTATATCGGACCTAAAGCAAAACTCTCCCGCCGTGAAGGCACTGACCTGTTCCTGAAGAGCGCACGTCGCTCGCTCGATTCGAAGTGCAAGCTCGACGTAAAACCTGGCCAGCATGGCGTCAAGTCCGGCGCCCGTACGTCCGACTTCGGTAACCAACTGCGCGAAAAACAAAAAGTAAAACGCATGTATGGCATCCTGGAGCGTCAGTTCCGTCGGTATTTTGCCGAAGCGGACCGTCGCAAGGGCAACACCGGCGAGAATCTGCTGAAGTTGCTGGAATCGCGTCTGGACAACGTCGCGTACCGCATGGGCTTTGGCTCGACCCGCGCTGAAGCGCGTCAGTTGGTCAGCCACAAGGCGTTTACCGTCAACAATATCGTCGTCAACATCGCTTCCTACCAGGTCAAGGCCGGCGACGTGGTCGCAGTGCGCGAGAAATCGAAGAAACAAGTACGTATCGTCGAAGCGCTGTCACTGGCTGAGCAAGTTGGCATGGCTTCATGGGTTTCCGTTGATGCCAAGAAAATGGAAGGCACCTACAAGTCGATGCCGGACCGTACCGAATTTGCCAACGACGTCAATGAGTCGCTGATCGTCGAATTGTATTCCCGCTAATTTTTCACCTGCCCGCCACATCGTGGCGGGCATCCCATAATGCCATCAGCCTTATCGGCGTAACGAGCCGAGGGTATTGACAAGGACATTTCATGCAAAACAGTTTGTTGAAGCCCCGTATTATCGATGTCGAAGCGCTTGGTGCCGGTCACGCCAAAGTCGTCATGGAACCATTTGAACGCGGCTACGGCCATACCCTGGGCAATGCCTTGCGCCGGGTGCTGCTGTCGTCGATGGTTGGCTATGCGCCGACTGAAGTGACGATCGCGGGCGTGGTACATGAGTATTCGTCGCTCGACGGGGTGCAGGAAGACGTGGTCGACCTGTTGCTGAATCTGAAGGGCGTCGTGTTCAAAGTGCACAACCGCGATGCGGTGACCCTGACCCTGAAAAAGGAAGGCGAAGGCGCGGTACTGGCATCGGATATCGATCTGCCCCACGACGTCGAGCTGGTCAACCCGGATCACGTGATTGCGCATCTGACCGCCGGCGGCAAACTGGACATGCAAATCAAGGTCGAAAAAGGCCGTGGCTATGTGCCGGGCAATGTACGCCGCCTGAGCGAAGATACAAACAAGACCATCGGCCGTATCATTCTGGACGCGTCGTTCTCGCCAGTGCGCCGCGTATCCTACTTTGTGGAATCGGCCCGCGTGGAACAACGCACCGACCTCGACAAGCTGATCATCAATATCGAAACCAACGGCGTGATCTCGCCGGAAGAAGCGATCCGCCAATCGGCCCGAGTCCTGGTTGATCAATTGAATGTGTTTGCTGCACTGGAAGGCACCGAGGCGACCGCCGAAGCACCATCGCGCGCACCGTCGGTCGATCCTATCCTGCTGCGTCCGGTCGACGATCTGGAATTGACCGTGCGTTCGGCGAACTGCCTGAAGGCCGAGAACATTTACTACATCGGCGACCTGATCCAGCGTAGCGAAAACGAATTGCTGAAGACGCCAAACCTGGGCCGCAAGTCCTTGAACGAAATCAAGGAAGTGCTGGCATCGCGTGGTTTGACGCTTGGCATGAAACTCGAAAACTGGCCACCAGCCGGTCTCGAAAAATAAGAGCCGGTCGGATTCAGGTTATAATCGCGGGCGCATTTCGGTGCGCCCGGATCAGGCAAGAGTCGTTATCATCAAACAACATACCGGCCCGCGATGCGATGATGCATCGATAGAAGAGCTGGATATTTTTTAAAACTTGAAAGGATTACCATGCGTCACCGTCACGGCTTACGTAAGCTCAATCGTACCTCCTCCCATCGTCTGGCCATGCTGCGCAACATGACTGTCTCGTTGCTGCGGCACGAAGCGATCAAGACCACCGTGCCAAAGGCAAAAGAACTGCGCCGCGTGATCGAACCGATTCTGACGCTCGGCAAGACCGACACCCTGGCCAACAAACGCCTGGCATTCAGCCGCTTGCGCGACCGCGAAATGGTGCTCAAGCTGTTCGCCGAACTGGGCCCACGTTATGCAAACCGCAACGGCGGCTACCTGCGCATCCTGAAAATGGGTTTCCGCGTCGGCGACAATGCACCGATGGCCTACGTTGAATTGCTGGATCGTCCGGAAGTCTCCGAAGAGACCGAAGTGGTTGCAGCAGAGTAATTTGTCCGACAGCAAAACGCGTTAAAATCAAAAGCCAGGTCCTGCCTGGCTTTTGTGCATTTTGGCCGCCGGTTAATGAATGAGACCATTGAATAAGATCATCAATTCGAACTCTACCCCATCCTCCCGCATGTCTGAATCCATCATTCTGTCGGCTGACAAGCTGCATAAGTCCTACGGTCAGGGCGCGGCCAAGCGTGTCGTGGTGGACGGCGTATCCTTTGCACTGCGGCGCGGCGAATGTTATGGCCTGCTCGGTCCAAACGGGGCGGGCAAGACCACCACATTGCGCCTGTGCCTTGGCTTGGCGGTGCCCGACGGTGGCGCGATCACGCTGCTTGGCAAGGCGATTCCGTCGAAAGCGCGGGAGGCGCGGCAGCGGGTCGGGGTGGTGCCGCAGGGCGACAATCTGGATCCGGACTTCACGGTGTCGGAAAATCTGGTGGTGTTCGGCCGCTATTTCGGCATGGCCGATGCCGAGATCCGGGCCAGGATTCCGATGCTGCTGGAATTCGCCAATTTGAACGCGAAAAAGGATGCCCGCATCGGGGAATTGTCCGGCGGCATGAAACGGCGCCTGACGCTGGCGCGCTCGCTGGTGAACGACCCCGACCTGATCTTCATGGACGAGCCGACCACCGGTCTCGATCCGCAGGCGCGGCACATGATATGGGACCGGCTGAAAGCGCTGCTGAACCAGGGGAAAACGATTTTCCTGACGACGCACTTCATGGATGAGGCCGAGCGCCTGTGTGACCGCATCGCGGTGATCGACAATGGCCGGATGATTGCGGAAGGTCCGCCGCGCGAGTTGATTGCGCAACATATCGAAGCGGAAGTGGTCGAAGTGTATGGCGACAACGCGCTAAACTGGGGCGATCGGGAAGCGCGCGGCAAGGCGGCGCGAATCGAGGTCAGCGGCGAAACCGTGTTCTGCTATACCAACGATGCGCAACCCCTGCTGGCCAGCCTGCATGCGATGAATGGGGTGCGCTATATGCACCGGCCGGCCAATCTGGAAGACCTGTTTCTGAAGCTGACCGGCAGAGAGATGCGCGACTGAGATGCAAAATTCCAACTACAGCCTGCCGGCATTCTCGCTGCGTTTCATACCGATCTGGCAGCGTAATTTCCTGGTGTGGAAAAAGCTGGCGGTGGCCAGCGTGCTCGGCAATATCGCCGATCCGCTGATCACGCTGATCGCGTTCGGCTACGGTCTGGGCAGCCTGCTGAAAAGCATCGACGGCATTCCGTATATCCATTACCTGGCCTCCGGTTCGATCTGCATGTCGATCATGATGGCGGCCTCATTCGAGGCACTGTACTCGGCGTTCTCGCGCATGCATGTGCAACGGACCTGGGACGCGCTGATGAACGCCCCGCTGGCGCTGGATGATGTGATTCTGGCCGAAATGTTGTGGGCGGCGACCAAATCGGTCATTTCCGGTGTCGCGATCCTGGGCGTGATGTTCATGCTCGGCATCGGGCTGCACTGGAATACGCTGCTGGTGTTGCCGCTGCTGTTCGTGGTCGGCATGACCTTCGCATCGCTTGGCCTGGTCGCCAACGCGCTGGCCCAAGGCTATGACTTTTTTACCTACTATTTCACCTTGCTGCTGACGCCGATGATCTTTTTGTCCGGCGTGTATTACCCGGTGTCGCAGCTGCCGCCATGGCTGCAGGCGATTTCCCAGTTGCTGCCGCTCAGCGCCGCGGTACATCTGGTGCGGCCGCTGGTGCTCGGCGGTTGGCCAATGACTGCGGCCAGCGATATGGCGATCATTGCGCTGTATTGTGTCGGCGGCTTTTATCTGGCGACCGTGCTGACCCGACGGCGCTTGCTGAACTGAGCGCCGCCACTTGGCGTAGCGGGTGCCCCGGTGTTGTAAGTTTCGACTGCTGATGACGACTATGCCACAGGCGATCATGGTGTTGACCAATTTGCCCGACCTGGAGGCAGCACGACGGCTGGCGCGCTCTGTAGTCGAGCAGAAACTGGCCGCATGTGTAAACATATGGCCCGGCGTGCAGTCGGTCTACCGTTGGCAAGGTGCGGTCGAGGAAGCGACGGAATGGGCGCTGAGCATCAAGACCACGCCGAACCGTTATGCCGAGCTGGAGCTGGCGATCAAACGGCAGCATCCGTACGCAGTGCCGGAAATCATTGCGCTGCCGATCGTCGCCGGATCGCGCGAATACCTGAACTGGATTGCAGATGAGACGAACAAGGATGTCAATGCTTAAGAAATTGCAACGGATGTTTGCGCTGCTGCTGGTCCCCGGTCTGCTTGCGATAGCGCCGCAGGCGCAGGCGGCGGATGACGATTATCTGGAACCGGAAGTGGCCTTCGTATTTTCGGCCAAGATGGAAGATCCGAAAACGGTCGCCGTCAGTTATGCGATCGCGGACGGTTATTACATGTATCGGGAGCGTTTTCATTTTGAGGCGGTCGGCGCCAAGCTGGGCCATGCCGTGATGCCGACCGGCAAGGTCAAGTTCGATGAGACCTTCCAGAAGAACGTCGAAACCTACCGCCACACGATCACCATCAAGTTGCCGGTCGAGGCCAGCGGCGCCTTCACGCTGAAGGCGACCGGCCAGGGATGTGCCGACAAGGGCCTGTGCTACGCGCCGATGACCTCGGAGGCGAATCTGGCGCCGACTGGTGGCGGCCTGATGGCCGCGGTCGCTGCCGCCAAGGGCGCGCTGGCAGAGGGCAGCGCTGCGCTGCAAGCGTCACCTGCCGCCTCGTCACCGCTTGCTACGGTTGCTACGCCGACCTCGGCGACCCGGCAACTGCCTTCCTCGCTGCAGTCCGAGATGGGCAAGATCGAGTCTTCGCTCAAGAGCGGGCGCTTCCTGTTGATCCTGCCGCTGTTCTTTCTGCTCGGGCTCGGCCTGTCTTTTACCCCTTGCGTGCTGCCCATGGTGCCGATCCTGTCCTTCATCATCGTCGGTGAAGGCACCAAAGTGAAACGCTCGCGCGCCTTCCTGCTGTCGGCCACCTATGCGCTCGGCATGGCGATCGTCTACACCGCGCTCGGCGTCGCCGCCGGCCTGGTCGGCGAGGGCTTGTCGGCGACACTGCAAAATCCATGGGTGCTGGGCGCGTTCGCGCTGCTGATGGCAGCGTTGTCGCTGTCCATGTTCGGGGTCTATCAATTGCAGGTGCCATCGGCAGTACAGACCCGTTTGATCCGGGCGTCCGAGAATCAGGTGGCCGGCAAACTGTTCGGCGTATTCGCCATGGGTGCGATCTCCGCATTGATCGTCGGCCCCTGCGTCGCTGCGCCGCTGGCCGGTGCGCTGGTGTACATCAGCCAGACGCGTGACGTCGTGGTCGGTGGCGGCGCGCTGTTCGCGATGGCGGTCGGGATGAGCGTACCGCTGTTACTGGTCGGTATTTCGGCAGGCGCGTTGCTGCCGCGCGCCGGCGCCTGGATGGAAGCGGTGAAACGCTTCTTCGGGGTGCTGATGCTGGCGATGGCGTTGTGGATGGTGGCGCCGGTGCTGCCGGCCTGGGCGCAGATGCTGGCGTGGGCCGCGCTCGGCGCCGGTTATGGTGCCTATCTGCTGCGCGCCAATGGTGGCTGGGTGGCGACCGCGTTCGGCCTGGCGTTTGCCGCACTCGGGCTGGTGCAACTGGTGGGCGTGGCCAGTGGCGGCCGCGATGTGTCCGCGCCATTGGCGCATCTGGGCGGCAAAGCGGAACCCAAAATCGCCTTTACCCGCATCAAGACGGTAGCCGATCTGGACGCCGCATTGGCACAGGCCAGCGGCAAGCCAGCGATGCTCGACTTCTACGCTGACTGGTGCGTGTCGTGCAAGGAGATGGAAAAATTCACCTTCTCCGAACCGAAGGTGCAGGCGCAGTTGAGCCAGATGTTGCTGCTGCAGGTCGACGTCACTGCCAACGATGCGGCCGACAAGGAAATGCTCAAGCGCTTTGGGTTGTTCGGCCCGCCCGGGATCATCTTCTTCGACGCTCAAGGACGTGAAATCCGGGGCGCACGCGTGATCGGGTATCAGAACAGCGAACGCTTCCTGCAGTCACTGGGGCTGCTGGCGCAGCGCTGACCCGCTGCTCCGATTCAGGACAGATCCGGCAGCAGCAGGATCTTGCCTGAACTGCGCCGGCTTTCCAGCAACGCATGCGCCTTGGCGCCATCGCGCAACGCAAAGCGGTCCGCGATCTTGATCTGCAGCACGCCTTCACGAATCCAGCGAAATAGCTGTGCGGCGCGGTCGCGGCGCTCGGTGGCCGAGGTCAGCACATTCCACAAGTCGCCGCCGCTGATATGCTTCGAGGTATCCATCAGCATGCGCGGATCGACCAGTGGCGGGTCGCCCCCGGCCATGCCGAAGAACACCAGATGGCCGCCGGTACGCAAGGCCGCAAAGCTGTCCATCAGCGTGCTGCCGACCGAATCGTACACCACGTCGACGCCGCGCCCGGCTGCGCCAAGCGCATAGGCCTGACGCACCCAGTCCTCCGCATACAGCAGCACATGGTCGGCACCGGCTTCGCGCGCCGCCTCGCCCTTGATGCTGCTGGAGGTCAGGCCGATCACCCGGGCCCCGAGCGAGTGGGCAATCTGCACCAGCAGCAAACCGACGCCCCCGGCGGCGGCATGCACCACGACGGTCTCGCCGGCCTGCAAGGGATGACTGTCGCTGACCAGGTATTGCGCGGTCAGGCCCTGCAACGCGACGGCCGCCGCGGTTTCGCACGAGATATCGTCCGGCAGCGCAATCAGCTTGTCGAATGGCACCGACACCAGTTCGGCATTGGCGAATGGTGCATCGGCGCACACCACCGGCGCGCCGACCGGAAACGGACAGCCGGGCGCCGCGCTGGCAATCCGGCCGGCCGCCTCGTAACCGGCAATGTAGGGCGGCTGACCACTCAGATGGTAGTGGCCGCGGCGGCGGTAGACGTCGGCAAAATTTAAGCCGATCGCTTCGGTCCGCACTATCGCATGACCGGCGGCGGGAGCCGGGTCAGGCAGTTCGCGGTAGTCCAGTACTTCGGGGCCGCCGAACCTGCTGAAGCAGAGTGCTTTCATGGGATCCTCAACCGTGTTTGTCAACGTTGACGATACTGTAAGCGGTTTTGCATGGTTCTGCTGTGGCGCAAATGCGCTGTCATTGTTGGCAGGGAAATTCACGCTCGCGTCGATCGGGAGTTGGGCCCAGGGTGAGGACGCCGCGGCGCGCGAGCCCGCGCCGAATCTCGCGCTGACGTGATCGCGAGGGCGCACGCCGGCGACAGACAATCGCGCAAATACCTGATCGTTATTAACAAAGAGCATTTTAATGCTGGCAAATCAAGCAATCACTCGCTATATTTGTTGTCCATTCATTCACTGTGGGAGACTGATATGACGTTGCGACTAGGCGATACCGCCCCCGATTTCGAGCAGGATTCGTCGATTGGCAAGATCAAGTTTTATGACTGGGCCGGCGATTCGTGGGTGGTGTTGTTTTCCCATCCGGCCGACTTCACCCCAGTCTGCACCACCGAACTGGGCCTGACCGCCAAGCTCAAGCCGGAGTTCGACAAGCGCAACGTGAAGGCGCTCGCACTGTCGGTCGACCCGGCTGAATCGCACAAGAAGTGGATCAGCGACATCGAAGCGACGCAAAAGGCCGTGGTCGGCTTCCCGATCATCGCTGATGCCGATCGCAAGGTTGCGCAACTGTATGACATGATTCATCCGAACCAGTCGGAAACCATGACGGTGCGTTCGCTGTTCGTGATCGATCCGAAGAAAAAACTGCGCCTGACCATCACCTATCCGATGAGCACCGGCCGCAATTTCGACGAGGTGCTGCGCGTGATCGATGCGCTGCAACTGACTGACGGCTACAGCGTGGCGACACCGGGCAACTGGCGCGACGGCGACGACGTGATCATCCCGCTGACGATCCAGGACGAGGACGTGATCAAGCAGAAGTATCCGAAGGGGTACACCGCGCCACGGCCGTATCTGCGGATGACGCCGCAGCCGAACAAATAAAGTCCGGCACCATAAAAAACGCCCCGCTAGCATATTTCGGGGCGTTTTTTTACGCCAAAATCCCCGGTGCAAATGACTAAATGAATGGAGTATTTTGATAAATGGATCTGAGCCGCCCTATTTCATTGCGGATAAAATAATACACTGGGCAGTATCATAACGCCGTCGGCTCGCCGCCGCCAGCCTGTCTCAGTCCCAGCAACGCTTCGAATTGCTCCGGCGGCAATGGCTGCGAGAACAAATAACCCTGGGCGTAGTCGCAGCCGGCGGCACACAGCAGCGCGCGCTGCGGTTCGGTTTCCACGCCTTCGGCGATCACCTTCAGGCCGAGCTTGTGGGCCATCACGATGATCGCTTCCGCCAGCGCCAGGTCGTCCGAATCGGGCGCCAGATTGCATACGAAGGACTGGTCGATCTTCAGGTAATCGATGTCGAATTTCTTCAGATAGGACAGCGATGAATACCCGGTGCCGAAATCGTCGATCGCGACCTGGATCCCGGCCTCGCGGAATTTGCGCAGTCGTTCGATGACGCCGGCCTCGGCGTTCAACAGTAGCCCCTCGGTAATCTCGATCACGATGCTGTTGCCCGGCAACTGCAGTTCGGCCAGATAGTCCAGCAGCGCGCGGCTGTCGTCGGCTTCGGCGCGGAACTGTACCGGCGACTTGTTGACGCTGACCTGCACGCCGCGCCCGTGCAGGCCGGCCCAGCGCTTGGCCCAGCGCGCCGCTTCACGGAACACCCAGCTGCCGATCGGATTGACCAGGCCGGTTTCTTCCGCCAGTGCAATGAATTCGGTCGGTCCGATCATGCCGCGCTGGGGATGCTGCCAGCGCAGCAGCGCCTCGGCCTTGACGATGTGGCCGCTCGCCAGCTCGACGATCGGCTGAAAATGGATGCAGAACTGATCGTTCGCCAGCGCGCTGCGCAGGTCCGTGATCAGGCGCAACCGCTGCTGCGCCGCCTGTTGCAGCGCATTGGTGAAATGGCTGAAACGGTTGCGGCCCTGGCTCTTGGCGACATACATCGCCTGGTCGGCATTCTTGAGCAGGCTGTCGGCGTCGCCGGCATCGTTCGGGAACAGCGTGATGCCGATGCTGGCCGACACATAGCTGCTGTCCTGGTCGAGCTGGAACGGTTCGAGCAATCGGGTCAGGATGCTTTTCGCGACCACATCGACAGTGCCGGTGTCGCGCAGTTGCGCCAGGATCACCATGAACTCGTCTCCGCCCAGACGCGCCACCGTGTCGGATTCGCGCACGCAGTCGCTGATGCGGCGCGCCGCCTCGACCAGCAGCGTGTCGCCGGCGGCGTGCCCGAGCGTGTCGTTGACTTCCTTGAAACGGTCGAGGTCGATGAACAGCAGCGCCACCGAATGCCCGCCGCGGTGCGCCAGCTTGAGGTCCTGCTCGAGCCGGTCGCGCAACATGCGGCGGTTGACGAGGCCGGTCAGCGCATCGAAATTGGCCTGTTTCCAGATCAGTTCTTCCGACAGCTTTTTCTCGGTGACGTCCTGGATCAGTACCACAAAATAATCGACACTGTGGTCGACCTTGCGCAGGCCACGCACCGCCAGACGCGCATGCACGACGCTGCCATTCTTGTGCAGGTAGCGCTTGTCGATTTCGTAGTCGTCGATCTCGCCCGCCACCGCGCACTCGAACTGCGCGATATCGGCCTGCTGGTCGTCGGGATGGGTCAGGTCGACCCAGCTGGTGCGCAACAATTCTTCGCGCGTGTAGCCGAGCATCTCGCACAGTGCGTCGTTCACTTCCAGCCAGCGCTGGTCGATGCTGCTGGACGCCATGCCGATCATCGAGCGCTCGAAGAAGGCGCGGAAGTGCTGTTCGCTGTCGCGCAGCGCGTGCAATGCCTCGCGCCGCTGCTGCTCGCGGTTGAAATTGTCGAGCGCGAAACTGATGTCGGCCGAGATCGCTTCCAGCAGCCGGATTGATTCGGCATCGAAGGCGTCGGGCCGTTCGCTATACACCATCAGCGCCGCAACCGGCTGGCCGCCGCGCCGGATCGGAAAGCTGGCGACCGCATTGAAGTCGTGGCGCAACGCGCGCTCGCGCCACGGGGCGGTCAGCGGGTTGTCGTGATAGTGGTTGAAGATCACGCTGCGGTCTTCGCGCAGCGCGATGCCGCACGGGCCGTGTCCCTCCGGCACGTCGGCACTGGTGGAGATGACGATGCCGTCCAGATAGCCGAGTTCAGCGCCGTAGCGCGCCACCGGCTCGACCAGACCGGTGGCGTCGTTGTGACGACCGATCCATGCCATCTTCATGCCGCCGAATTCGACCGCCGTCTGGCACACCAGCGGAAACAGCTCGGATTCGTCGGACAGTCGCAGGATGTGCTGGTTGACTCCGCTCTGCGCCTGGTACAGCCGGGTCAGCTGCCGGATGCGGTTTTCGGCGCGCTTGCGTTCGCTGACGTCGAGGATGATGCCGCCAATGAGCGTGCGGCCATCGGCATCGGTCAGCGGGAACTTGATCGACATCATCGTCAGCTCATTGCCGTCGCGGATGACCGGGCCTTCGACGATCACTGCTTCGCGCCGGTTCAGCACCTGCGTGTCGGTGTCGATCGCGCGCTCCAGCGTCTGCGACGGTAACGTGTATTCCGGGAAATCCTCCAGTTTCTTGCCCAGGTAATCAGCCGGCTGCATCGGCGGCGCGCCCGGAAACAGCTTGTTGGCGTACAGGAAGCGATGTTCGGCGTTCTTGATGTAGGCAATGCCGGGCAGGTTCGCCATGAACGCGGCGAAGCGCCCCTCGCTGGTGCGCAGCTTGATCTCGCTGGCGCGGCGTTCACTGATAGTGGTCGCCAGCAGGAGGCCGAGCACGACCAGTTCGCTGTAATACAGCCAGAAATTGACCAGCCCGCTCGGTGTCAACGATGCCCCGAAATAGCCGACCCCAAGCAGCATGCTGCACAGCGCCTGTGTCAGCGCCGTGGCGAGAATCAGCAACGCGCCGTGGCGGCCGAAACGGGCGGCTGCCCACGCCACGAAGATGAAGATCAGAAAGCGCTTCGCGTAGGGGCCAGTCGCGTCATGCAGCCAGTCGAGGAATACGATCTGGCCGAACAGGAACGCCAACCCCAGCAGCAACGCCAGCTCAAGCGTGCGCCAGCTGCGCATGCTGCCATGCAGCGGTTGGCGCCAGACCAGGATCAGCGGCGTAATCAGGATGATGCTCAGCGTGTCCCCCATCCACCAGTACAGCAGGTCGGGCAGGAATGCTGATGCGTCGATAACATCGCTCAGCAACAGCGTGCCGACGCCGGTCAGCGCGCTGACGGCCGGGCTGAGCAGGCCGGCCAGGAACAACAATTTAAAAAAATCGCGGGCACGGCGAACGGCGGGATCGAAACCGGCGCGCCGCAACAGCCATGCGCCGAGCAGCGGTTCGGCGCTACTGCCGGCCGCGATCGCGACCGAAGCCAGCCAGCTATTGCCGGTCAGCAGACTGACGCTAAAAGCGCCGACAAAAATACTGGACCAGAAACGATTGCCGCCCACCAGCAGCACCGCCAGCGCCATGCCACCCGGCAGCCACACCAGCGTGATATGGTCTTGGGCGGTCGCATAGATCAGGCTGACCTTGTACAGCAGCACATAGCACAGCGTCACGCCTGCCAAGCGCGCCACGTGATGCCAGCGATCTGTCGAAAACGAATTCAAGGCGGTTCCCGTCAAAAATCTGCTTCGGGCAGCCCCGATTATTTCATGGCTGGCGCGAACAGGTTGCTTGTCGCCGCTGCGCAGTCGTTGGTTCAGCGTCGATTGCCATGCAATAAACCTTCCCAGCTTGCCATGTAAGGCACATGGCACAAAGCAAGATGTTGATACCATATTGGCGCATGGAAACTGATCCGGAACAAATTGTCGTCAATCATCTGGAAGTATCTTGCACGCGCAATGGTCAATTGATGGCGGTAATCTCGATATCGATGAATTCAAGGCGATCAACGATACGCTCGGCCATCGGGGTGGCGACCTGGTGCTGAAGGAATTTGCGCGGCGCCTGAGCGCCACCGTGCCGGGTCGCGCGCCTAGCGCTGCCTCAGGTGCCGGGCCACGTCGCGCGCAAAATAGGTCAGCACGCCGTCGGCGCCGGCGCGCTTGAACGCCAGCATCGATTCCATCATCGCCTTGTCGTGATCGAGCCAGCCGTTTTGCGCGGCGGCCTTGAGCATCGCATATTCGCCACTGACCTGGTAGGCGAAGGTCGGTACCTTGAATTCGTCCTTCACGCGGCGCACGATATCCAGATATGGCATGCCGGGTTTGACCATCACCATGTCGGCGCCCTCGGCGATGTCGAGCGCCACTTCGCGCAGCGCCTCGTCGCTGTTGGCCGGGTCCATCTGATAGGTCGCCTTGTCGCTCTTGCCCAGGTTGGCAGACGAGCCCACCGCTTCGCGGAATGGGCCATAGAACGCCGATGCATACTTGGCCGAATACGCCATGATGCGGGTGTAGATATGCTGCTGCGATTCCAGCGCCGTGCGGATCGCGCCGATGCGGCCGTCCATCATGTCCGACGGCGCCACGATATCGACACCGGCTTCGGCCTGGGTCAGCGCCTGCTTCACCAGCATTTCACAGGTTTCATCGTTCAGCACATAACCATGGACGTCGATCAGGCCATCCTGGCCATGGCTGGTGTAAGGGTCGAGCGCGACATCGGTCAGGATGCCCAGTTCCGGGAACCGCAGTTTCAGTTCGCGCACCGCACGCGGAATCAGCCCCTGCGGATTGGTCGCCTCGATCCCGTCCGGGGTCTTCAGCGAAGAATTGATGACCGGAAACAGCGCGATCACCGGGATCCCGAGTTCGACACATTCTTCGGCCACCGTCAACAGCAGATCAACCGACAGCCGCTCGACACCCGGCATCGACGAGATTTTTTCGCGTTGCTTCTTGCCGTCCAGCACGAACACCGGATAGATCAGGTCGGCCGGCGTCAGACTATGCTCGCGCATCATCGCGCGCGAAAACGCGTCCTTGCGCATACGGCGCATGCGGGTGGCAGGGAAATGCGGGGCGATTTTTGAGCTGGTTGGCATAGTGGTATCCGGGCAAAAGGAAATCGGTGGGATGATCAAAACACGACGATATCGAAAAAACAATGAACCTTTTTAGCGGGCCAACGCTCTTACCTGTAGGTGAGCTTGCTCGCCGCCCGCTTCTCCTCCCTGAGCGGGTGCCGGATCGTTCATAAGCGATTAGGCATACTGCCCTGAAGATAAATCCCCTTTCTTCAGGGCTTTTTTCTTTCCGCTTTACATCTGCCGTGGGCGTTGTTGCAGGCGCGCTTGTGTGCATACACGCACATGGCGCTTCCCTGCACCTAGCCCACGGCAGATGTAAAGCGGAAATTTCGGCTTCGTTGGCGAGTTGTTGCATTGAAAAATCATTAAACGCCAGCACCGCGGTACGTTCCATAGTTTGCTGTTCGCAATGCCAAGGCGAGTCGTCAAACTACTGGCACCCTCCGCACCGTCGTCCCAGCGAACGCTGGGACCCAGCGGCTTCCGTTACTCAACCTATATCAACCGCTATTGACCCTGCCGTATTCCAGACAATAATACTGGAGGGTAGTATTTATAAAGCGCCGCATTTTACTTGCGGATCAATGCCATTTTCCGGTAATACTCCCCTTATTCATCTCCTGCTGCCGCCGCATCATTCGTCAAGTCGTCGGGTGCCGCTGCCGCCGAAGCCGGTGCATTCAGGCCCATCAGATCCAATATCTTGTCGTTCGCTTCTTCCAGTCCGATGCGCTTGAGCGCCGAGAATAGCTGCACCGAAAACGGGAAAGGCTGGCCGTGTTCGTCGATGTAGCTCTCCAGCACGGTGCGGGCCTGGCGCAGCGCGTTGACCGACTCGTTGCGGTTCAGCTTGTCGACCTTGGTCAGGATGCAATGGATCGGCTTGCCGGTCGGCGCGAACCATTCCAGCATCTGCAGGTCGAGTTCGGTAAACGGGCGGCGCGAGTCCATGATCAGGACCAATGCGGCCAGTTGTTCGCGGCGCTGGACATAATCGCCCAGCAATTTTTGCCAGTGCAATTTGGCCGAGCCGGACACTTCGGCATAGCCGTAGCCGGGCAGATCGACCAGCAAGCCCTGGATTTCCTCGACGATGGTGACATCCTTGCGGTGCTGGCCGACTTGCGCGCCGCCGACCGAAAAATAATTGATGTGCTGGGTCCGGCCCGGCGTCTTCGACGCAAAAGCCAGGCCTTTCTGGTTGCAAAGGATGTTGATGGCAGTGGACTTGCCGGCGTTGGAACGGCCGGCGAACGCGATTTCGGGCGCGCTCGTGTCGGGCAAATCACGCAGGTGGTTGACGGTAGTAAAGAAACGGGCTTGCCAGAGTTTGGACATGGGACGGGCGAAAAATGCGAGGAGGGGGCGAAAACGCCAGAAAGCTATTGTACAATAGGCAGTTGCGTATTGTTGCGGCGCAGAAGGGTTTGCTTGGTCGCGCATGGGGATGATCAAGCGTCGCCTGATAGGCAAAATTGCCGCACAGCGGTTCAGCCGCTCGCTGTACCGATGCTGTACCAACAATATAATAACCAATACTAATCAAGTCTCAGGGTGTGTGAATGAACCGTGTGTTTTTACCTGTTGCGAAATCCTTGCTGGTCGCGATGCTGGCAATGTCGAGCCTGACTGCTCAGACCTATGCGGCCGAAGAGAACGCCGCCGCCAAGGCCGATCCGGCCAAGGGCGAGGCGCTGTACGCCAACGGCGATGCCGGCCGCAATATCCCGGCCTGCGCCTCCTGCCACGGCGCCGCCGGCAATTCGACGATCGTTGCCAATCCGAAACTGGCTGGCCAGCACGAAGCCTATGTCTACAAGCAACTGAGCAATTTCAAGGGCCCGGATCGCAATCAGGCCATCATGACCACCTACGCCAAGGCGATGACCGATGATGACATGAAGAACGTCGCCGCCTACCTCGACAAGCAGGCACCGAAAGCTGGCGCCGCCAAGAGCAAGGACACGGTCGAGCTCGGCAAGAAGATCTACCGTGGCGGTATCGCCGAGAAAAACGTGCCGGCTTGCGCCGGTTGCCACAGCCCGAACGGCGCCGGCATCCCGAACCAGTATCCGCGCATCGCCGGTCAGCACCAGGATTACGCCACCGCACAGCTGATCAATTTCCGCACCGGTGCGCGCAAGAACAGCGTGCCGATGGCGACCATCGCCAAGCGCATGTCGGACGATGAAATGAAAGCCGTTGCCGACTACGTTGCCGGCTTGAAGTAATTGCTTCAAGTAGTTGCTTGAAGTAGTACGTACTACACAGTACCAGCACTGCGCAAGACGGTGCGGTAATCAGAGGGGGCGGCGGCGCGCAAGCGGGCCGCCCTTTTTGTTTGGAGCCGTGCGTTGGTTTGGTTCCAGACAGGTTTCCACTTTGCATATCGGATCATCAGCATGCCAGGCCAAGCCGCCCATCCACGCAACGACCATCCCGACCTCAGCGGCATGATCGACAGCGCCGCCAGCACCGCCGGCATTGAATTGCAGACCCGGCGCCGCTGGCTGCACGACGCAGTCGAGCTGCTGTCGTCGATGCGCTTCGCGATCAGCCTGCTGACCCTGATCGCGCTGGCGTCGGTGATCGGCACCGTGATGAAGCAGGGCGAGCCGCTGCCCAATTACGTCAACCAGTTCGGTCCGTTCTGGTTCGACGTGTTCCAGAAGTTCGGCCTGTATAAGGTCTATTCAGCCTGGTGGTTCCTGCTGATCATGGGTTTTCTGGTGCTCTCGACCTCACTGTGCATCACGCGCAATGCGCCGAAGATGATCAAGGATATGCGCAGCTGGCGCGAGCATGTGCGTGAGCAATCACTGCGTAACTTCCATCACAAGGCCGAATGGCAATCGACTAGCGCGCGTCCGGCATTGGCGCAACAGCTGGCCGAGCGCATCGCGGCCGCCGGTTACAAGGTCAAGCTGGTCGACAAGGAGCATGCGACGCTGATCACCGCCAAGCAGGGCGCCGCCAACAAATGGGGTTATATCTTCGCGCACAGTGCGATCGTGATCATCTGCATCGGCGGCCTGCTCGATTCCGATTTGCCGATTCGCTTCCAGCAATGGTTCATGGGCAAGACACCGTTCGCCGGCAACGGCATCATCGCGCAGATTGCGCCGCAGCACCGGCTCGGCCTCGGCAATCCCACTTTCCGCGGCAACACCCTGATCCCGGAAGGTTCGAGCAGCCAGACCGCCATCATCCCGCAACAGGAAGGCGTGCTGATCCAGGATCTGCCATTCACGATCCAACTGAAAAAATTCGTGATCGATTTTTACTCCACCGGCATGCCGAAACTATTTGCCAGCGAAGTGGTGATCACCGACCACGCCAGTGGCAAGAGTTTTCCGGCCACCATCAAGGTCAACCAGCCGTTGATCTACAAGGGCATCGCGCTGTATCAGTCGAGCTTCGAAGACGGCGGCAGCAAGCTGCGACTGCACGGCTACCCGATGGCCGGCGCTGCCAATTACCAGTTCAAGATGGCCGGCGAGGTCGGCAACAGCACGGTCTTGAGCACGGGGTTGGAAGCCGGCGCCAACCCCAATGAGTACACCGTCGAATGGTCGGGTTTTCGTCCATTCAACGTCGAAAACATGGCCAACAATGGCAGCGGCCAGGACCTGCGCGCGGTCAAAGCCGGCCAGAGCTTCAATGATCAGTTTGCGGCCGGACTCGACAAGCGGCTCGGTTCGGCCGCCAAGAGCGCCAACAACAAGGACCTGAAGAACGTCGGCCCCAGCGTGCAGTACAAGCTGCGCGACAAGAATGGGCAAGCGCGCGAATTCCAGAATTACATGCAGCCGGTGCAACTCGACGGCGCCTATGTGTTCCTGGCCGGCATCCGCGACGCGCCGGCCGACCCGTTCAACTATCTGCGGATTCCAGCCGACGACAACGACAGCGTCGACGAATGGATGCGGTTGCGGGCGGCGATCCAGAGTCCGGCGCTGCGCGAACTGGCTGCGGCCCGCTACGCCGCGCGTGCGATGCCGGCGGCGTCGCCCACGATCCGCCCCGGCGTCGATCTGATGCGCGAGCAATTGCAACAATCGGCGTTGAAGAGCCTGACGATTTTCGCCGGCGATGGCAAGCTGGGCGGCTATCTGGCGATCTCGCGCTTCATCGACAAGGTGCCGGCGGCCGAGCAGGCCAAGGCCGCCGACATCTTCATGAAGATCCTGCACGGCAGCCTGTGGGACCTGTGGCAGGCGGCGCGCGAAAAGGATGGCTTGAAGGCGATCGAAGCCGACGACAAGCATGCGCGCTTCCTGCAACTGGCGACCACGGCAGTGTCCGATGCGTTTTTCTACAATGCACCGGTCTATCTGCAACTGCAGGGTTTCGACGAAATCAAGGCTTCGGTGTTGCAGGTCACGCGCTCACCGGGCCAGAACGTGGTCTATCTCGGCTGCTTCCTGCTGGTGCTGGGGGTGTTTTCGATGCTCTTCATCCGTGAACGACGCTTGTGGGTCTGGGTCAAACCAAGCGAGGGTGGCGCCCACGCGCTGATGGCGATGAGCTCGCAACGCAAGACGCTCGATTTCGACAAAGAATTTGAAGCGCTCAAGGCGCAGCTGGCCCAATCGGCGTAGCATGCCGGGATTGGATGCCGCCGGCCCGGTCCGGACGGCAGCGTAAAGATGGTGTGGAGAAACGATGGAACTGACCCAAAATCAATCATATGTCCCGCCGGAGGGCTTCTTCAAGCGCCTCTCGGTGCTCGACTGGCTGTACGCAGCCGCGCTGCTGGCGGCGTCGCTGTTCGCGCTGAACCGTTACGGCACGTACATGGATTACTACGAGCAGGCGATCCTGTTGCTGGCGGCGCCCACCTTTACCTGGCTCGGCTGGCACTGGAAACCGGTGCGCGCGCTGATTGCCGGTCTCGCCGTGCTGGCGCTGTTTGCCATCACGCAATACGCCGGCGCGCTGGACATGGCCAACAAGAAATTTTTTCTGAAATACCTGCTGTCGAGCCAGTCCGCGATCCTGTGGATGAGCGCGCTGTTCTATCTGTCGACCCTATTCTATTGGGGCGGTTTGCTGACGCGTTCAAACACCGGCAGCGCGATCGGCTCCAAGCTGTGCTGGGCCGCAGTGGTGCTGGGCTTTACCGGCATGCTGGTGCGCTGGTACGAGTCGTATCTGATCGGTCCCGATATCGGTCACATCCCGATCTCGAACCTGTACGAAGTGTTCATCCTGTTCTGCATGATCACTGCGTTGTTCTACTTGTACTACGAGCAACATTACGCGACCCGCCAGCTCGGCGCCTTCGTGCTGCTGGTGATTTCGGCGGCGGTCGGCTTTCTGCTGTGGTACACCGTGACGCGCGACGCGGCCGAGATTCAGCCGCTGGTGCCGGCGCTGCAAAGCTGGTGGATGAAGATCCACGTGCCGGCCAACTTCATCGGCTATGGCACGTTCTCGCTGGCGGCGATGGTGGCCAGCGCCTATTTGCTGAAATCGCACGGCATCTTTGTCGATCGCCTGCCGGCGCTGGAAGTGCTGGACGACGTGATGTACAAGGCAATCGCGGTCGGTTTCACCTTCTTTACCATCGCCACCATCCTCGGCGCGTTGTGGGCGGCCGAAGCATGGGGCGGCTACTGGTCGTGGGATCCGAAAGAAACCTGGGCCCTGATCGTCTGGCTCAACTACGCCGCCTGGCTGCACATGCGCTTGATGAAGGGCATGCGCGGACATTTCGCGGCGTGGTGGGCGCTGATCGGGCTGGTGGTCACGAGCTTCGCCTTTCTCGGCGTCAACATGTTCCTGTCGGGTTTGCATTCCTACGGTCAGCTATAGGCGCGACAATACATCCCTTGCCGGAGTATCAATCTATTCTCAAGCTGGTAGCGGAAATAACAAGGCGGTTTCAATGTCCAAGTGCAACAAGACCAAGCTTATCTGCCCAGTATGCGTTA
>NZ_JBHRTP010000056.1:0-7141 GCF_042646465.1 Pseudundibacterium arcticum | reverse complement strand
CTGACGATCTGAATAGCCACCATGAGTGGATAAGTCAGAAGTATGCTCCAGAGCAAATTGAACCCAAATTGGGCGCCTGCCTGCGAATAGGTGGCAATACCGCTTGGGTCGTCGTCGGCGGCGCCCGTTACCAAGCCCGGCCCGAGTTTGGCCAGCCACGAATTATCCATTTCATCGGGTTGGTGATGCTCGACATCTAATTCATTCACAGCAGTCTCCGGTAGATTGCGCTCGATCCGCATGACGGTGTCAGCCGCTTAAGGGTACGTCCAACAACCTCACCCATAGTTTGACTGAATAAGTGAGTTTCTGAGTACTTCCAGAACCGAATGGCCAGGTCCACAATAATGATGCCAAAATCGAGCTTGTTTGCAGAAGATGAACGCGCGAACCGTTGCGGAAAACTGGGCGACCCGGCTGGGTTGCTCCCTCCAAGCATGTCGACCCAGGGGCGTTCGGCAATTACACTGAAGGCGGACTGCAGCCGATGCACCTCCGTCATATGCCGAATCGTGTGCGGCGCGATGCTCCGCAGGGCGACGCTGCTGCGTGCTTTGGCTGCCCGCGCAACCGCACAATCCAGGCGCTGCTTGGGAGCGGATCATCGCTCGGCCATTCCGGTTGAGTAGCAAGACTGCGTCAGCGTTCGGCGTGGAATTGCACCGCAGCCAGGCCCGAATTTCCTGAGCCGCGGACGGCAACAAAGGCGTTGAGCTTGCTTGCCCTCTTTGCCGCAGGTGCACCCGTGTTGCGCCTTCCAGAACCCCGCGGCCACCCGCACGCGGATAATCTCCGAGATCTGCGCCCCTGTGTTACCGAGCATGGCCAGCAGCAAATGGTTGTGGTAAGAGGTCCAGGTGTCCCCCGGTTGCCCATCACTGCTAACATTTCCTCGTGTGACGGAAAGCAGAGGGTAGGGCGCCCGACGCGCTTCATTGCACGCCCAGCGCCCGTTCAATGACGTGGAAAAAGAATAGGTCGAGCCGTGCCGCGAAATTCAGGAACGCACGCAATGCGGTCAGCCTAAAACTGTGGCGGCCCATCGGATTGCTCGATGAGCGTATGCCACAGCATTAAACGATAACCCGATTACATAAAATCGCGGACACCCTCCAGTTTCGCCCCCGCCATTGTTATTCGGTGACCCGGCTACTTCCTACTTGAAGGAATGCCGCGCATGCGTTTTGTTGGATGCAGGAGATTTCGCGCGTGCCGCCGGTGAAATTTCCAGTTCCGCCATTAATTCTTCTTTGTGCTGCTCGATCTGGGCGCCCAGCTTCCTGGTATCCAGAATGAAAGGAGGCTTTACCGAGGCAAAGCCCCGAGGACATTTCAGTAAACAGCGTCGGCCTTAATCGACGCAACGTCCATGCCCGCAGAGAGCGCAGCCGTGGACCGCTTCCTCCGCGAAAGAAGTGTCACCGCAGGAATGAATGTCCGTTAGACGCTTACCGCGAACTGAAAAAACGACTCAACAAATATCCGACGCCTGCCGCAATCCCGAGCGAGGTAACCGGGTTTTCGCGCACATAGACGCGAGCCTCTTCCATCAAGCGAGCCTGCGCCTCTTTCAACTGGTCGCCTTTGGCGCTGAGCGTTCCCGCTGCCCCCGCCAACGTATCGACGGCCTGATGCGCGCCGGAGGCGATCTGATCGACTGCAGGGCGGGCCGCATCCGACACTTTGTCAATCGTCTTGTGCGCTCCGGTACTTACCTGTTCCACATTGGCCGCCATACTGCCTGGGTTGGGTTTTGAGCCAGGAGTAAATTTTTCAAACGGTTCCATGATTTCTCCACAAAAGATATTTTGATTTTCACAACGGATCTCGATTTCCCGAGATACTCGTCCGGACAAGTGCCCGCCCGATATCACGAGTCGATAGTTACCCTTAAACGCTACAATGGCGGCGATTCGCCGGAATAAGTATCCATTCCGTAATAGGGAATGGATCTCTCTTGCCCAATTTTGATCGGCCATATCGGGCCAATGGTCCTTGTCAAAATCTGGTGCGTCTTTCAGACGGTCTTTGTCGATATTCAAAATAAAGCGTTCATGCTGTGTGTCGAGCTTCAAGGCGCCCCATGGCACCGCAAATAATTTTTCTCCCATGCCAAGAAAGCCCCAAAGAACAGAATGGCATATTTGAGCTTGCCCATGCGCGTGCCCATCATGATTTTCTTGATATCGCCCAAGCCCTCTTCTTTTTTTTGTATACATCGTTTCCGACTGGAAACGGTGGCGTACATACTCAGCACGGTCCGCGCGACGACCGACGTCCAATAGCGGGAGCTGCATCGCCGACTGGTCATCACGGCAAGATGCGCAATGCCTTAGGGCAGGTCAAGATATGCGGGTTCCAGCGCTGGCATACGCTCCGCAGTGCGCGCTCATTCCATTGGCCGCCATTGTCGAGCACCAAGTGCGATTGCGGACGGGCTGAGCACCGTCGTCACCGACGAAGATCTGAGCAAAACCATCGATGCTTCGCGTATGGCGCAGGGCGCGGACGAGGAATCTGGCACCATGACGCGTCGCGTCTTTAATCCCGATCGGATTACTGCAGGAAGAATGCGGCAGGTATCGACCAACCCCTCGGCACTTGAGTACCATGAGGGCGGCGATAAAATTCATGATATTTGATATCCCCATTCTGGCCATGCGTTCATTATGGCAACGCCGCTGAAAAACGATCATCAATCACCCGTTCAGGAATTCGATGAAAAAAACCATAGAGTGGGTGCGCTTCAACAAGCGTCAATCCACATTGACGGTAACCCGTAATTTAAAAATGGCGCGCTCGGCTCACGCATACGTCCGAGGGAACACCGTCAAATTCTATGACTGGCTGCAAACAAGCAACGGTCATGCGTTGCCGGAGGGGCCACCGATCTGGATCTGCGGTGACTGTCATTTGGGAAATCTTGGCCCAATTGCCGATGCCCAGGGTCGGGTCGCCATTCAGATTCGCGATCTTGATCAAACCGTGATTGGGAACCCTGCACACGATTTAATTCGCCTTGGTCTGTCTTTGGCGATGTCCGCTCGTGGATCAGACTTGCCCGGTGTCACGACGGCCAAAATGCTTGAACAGCTCATGGAAGGGTATGAACAAACTTTCGATGATGCCAGTGCGTCATTGGAGGAACTGGAAAAGCCAGCATCGGTACAAGTTGTAATGAAGCGAGCGATGCAACGTTCATGGAAGCATCTCGCGAAAGAACGCATTCAAGACACCAAGCCCACGATTCCCCTAGGCAAGCGGTTTTGGCCATTAGAAAAAACAGAAAAATTGGCAATTGCGCAACTTTTTGAGCTGAGCGAGATGGTCGAATTGATAACTTCCCTGCGCAACAGAACGGCCGATGCGGGCGTGAAGGTGGTTGATATGGCTTATTGGATGAAAGGATGCAGTTCGTTGGGCCGGTTGCGATATGCCGTACTTCTGGCGTTGGGAGATAAATCGGCTGCTTTCGACAACCTCTGTTTGGTGGACATTAAAGAAGCCATCCGAGCAACTGCGCCACGTTACCTGAATGCAAAAATGCCACGTGATAACGCGGCGCGGGTAGTTGAGGGCGCGCGCCACTTGGCACCTTATTTAGGCAATCGAATGATTGCCGCGCGCCTGATTGACCATTCCGTGGTTGTGCGCGAACTGCTTCCGCAAGATCTGAAGCTGGAAATTGATCGGCTCGCTTGTGGCGAAGCCATGGTAGCGGCGAAATTTCTGGGCATGGTCGTCGGCAAAGCGCATGCGCGACAAATGGACGGGTCAACGCGCCGAAATTGGCATCGAGAATTACGCCAAAATCGCACCAAGACGCTTGATGCACCTTCGTGGTTGTGGTCGAGCGTGGTGGATTTGATCACCAGTCATGAGGGAGCATACCTCGAACACTGCCGCAGATACGCGATGACCCGGTAGTATCGCTGCAGTAGCGGCATCCTTTTTGTGGCAAACGCTAATTTCACCCAGACGGCTTCGGGTGTCGATACCGGCCTTTGGCCTTTCGATGTTCCCTCAGCCGGACAGCCGCTACGCTGCGGATGCCGATGCGATCTGCGAAGCGGTGAGTCGACCCACTATGCGGTTTGTGCCGATCAACAACGGCGAGCAAGAGTCCGTGCTCCGATCTGCCTGGCATGTTCCGTCAATTGCTGCAGTGACCCGGAAGGGTGTCACGCTAGTTGTCGGAGCTCCGCAAGCCGCAATCCGATCGGCCTGCGAAATGCTTGGGTCAATCGGAAAGCGTGAGTGATACGCCAGTTTGCAGTAAGGTGGCGAACGCCTCTGCCACCATCGGACGGCCGAAATAGTCGCCTTGGCCCTCGTCGCAATGCTGGGCCAGAAGAAATGCATACTGTTCTGGTGTTTCCACGCCTTCCGCAATGACGCGTTTCTTGAGGCTCTTGCCCATGCTAATCACGGCACTGACGATGGTGGCATCGTCCGGGTTGCTGCTGATCTGGGTCACGAACGACTGGTCGATCTTCAGGGTATCGATCGGAAACTGTCTCAGATAACTTAGGCTGGAATAGCCGGTGCCAAAGTCATCGACTGCCAGCTTTACCCCCATGTCTGCGAGCGCATGCAGCATGGAATCGGTAGACTGGGCATCCCGCATGAGGACGCTTTCGGTCAGTTCGAGTTCCAGATAGCGCGGCTCCAGACACGTAGCCGCGAGGGTCGCACGTACATTTTCAAGAAAATCCTTGGCGCGGAACTCGAGCGCGGAGGTGTTGACGGCGACGGTGATCGGCGCCAAGCCAGCCAGCTGCCAAGCCCTGGCCTGGAGACAGGCTTCGCGCAGCACCCAGCGGCCAAGCGGCAGGATCAGGCCACAGTCCTCGGCGATGGACACGAACTGCGCTGGCGCTAGCAACCCGCGCTCCGGATGCTGCCAGCGGATCAGCGCCTCAACACCGACAATCGTGCCGCTCTGAAGATTTATCTTCGGCTGGTAGTGCAACACAAATTCCTGCCGTTCCAGTGCGCGGCGCAGGCTGGCTTCGATGGATTGCCGCTGGACGGCCCGCGCATTCATGTCCTGCTCGAAGAATTTGTAAATGTTGCGGCCGTTTTCCTTGGCATAGTACATCGCGGTGTCCGCACTCTTGATCAGGGTTTCCGCATCCTGACCATCGTCGGGGTAGATGCTGATACCGATACTCACGCCGATATGGAGATCGTGCCGGTCGATGCGGTGAGGCAGCGCGAGCGCCGCGAGTATCTTTTGCGCAGAGAGCGCCGCGTCTTCTGCGTGCTCAATGGAGGAAAGCAGCAGCACGAATTCATCGCCACCCTGGCGACTGATGGTGTCCGAGTGACGCACACAACCCACCACGCGTTGTGCAACCGACTGCAGCAGTTGGTCGCCCACCGCATGCCCCAGGGAGTCGTTGATGTTTTTAAATCGATCCAGGTCCATGAACATCACCGCAAGTTGCCCGCCATGACGACGGGCCAACTCGATCGACTGGCTGAGCCGGTCTTGCAGCAGCATGCGATTAGGCAAACCGGTGAGAACATCGTGATGGGCCAAATGATCCAACTGAACTTTAGCCGTTTCGACTTGTTCGGTCAGTTTGTGTGCTTCAATTGTCGCGATGACCAGGTGTGCGTTCGCTTGCTGCAACTTAGTCATATGTTCGTCTGACGCTGTCCGTATCGTCGCCGCCGCGCGAATTTCCTGCTCGCGCGAGGAGGCGTTCCCTTCGCGCAGATGGGCGGCATCTTCGCGCGAGGTGACGTTTCCTTCGCGCAGATGGGCAGCGTCTTCACGCGAGGTGGCGCTCCCTTCGCGCAGATGGGCAGCATCTTCGCGCGAGGTGGCGTTCCCTTCGCGCAGATGGGCAGCATCTTCACGCGAGGTGGCGTTCCCTTCGCGCAGATGGGCAGCATCTTCGCGCGAGGTGACTTTCCCTTCGCGCAGGTGGGCAGCGTCGTCACGCAAGTCGGCAGCATCTTCTCGTGCAGTGGCCAATTTCTCGCGGCTTAGCACGGCCGCTTCATCGTCAATGACGGCGTTTTCCCTACGCGTGATATTTTTTTCGAGGGCGGTTGGGAACCTGTCTTTGTGCTGGCTTGACACACCCGGTTGACTCGGGTCATCGGTATCAAAAGCGCCGTCATTGTCATTTCTGTTCATTGCCGCCCTTTATCACATGGCTGTTCTAGGAGACTGTCGAATCGACGGAATCGAAGCAAAAAATGTGCTGACCGAGGACCGATTTTGCCGCAGCGTCAATAGCGCGCTATCGACCAAAAAGCCGGTGACACTGGACCGCCCAGAGACTCTCATGGCCAATTCTCCGTAAGTCCGTAGCTATGGGCTGACTGTGGGCCGGCCCGACAGGATCCCGGCATACTCAGATAAGGTCTCCCCAATCATGATGCCTTCGTCCGTAATGTCAAACAATCGAATGTCCTTGCTGTGCTCACTGCCACGGACTTTAACGACCGACAAGACGCGTTTGAACTGGCCCACAATTTCGATATAGCGCTGCACGATAATTGCGTCAGTGAGAAAAGCACTGCCATATGGACTAAAGCGCAAATCGGTGTAGCGGTCTTCCAGTTCCGCGATCATCAGTATCGTCACGCCCATGGCAGTAAGCTGGGCAATCATCCGATACAGCGATCCGCGAAAATCGTCGCTGAACTGGGGTGCCAGTGCCAGCTCAAATCCAGACAAGGAATCGATGACGACGCGCTTGGCCTGCATTCGCGAAATCATTTCGATCAAATCATGCAAGGTTTCATCAATCGACAAATCCAGGGCACGTGTGTCGATCACGCCAACTTGTCCGGCTTTGACCAGCGCATGCAGCTTATTGTTCAGCAGTTGACTGGGGCTCTTCTCAAACGCCGCAATCACACCTGGCTCGCCCTGGCGTACACCTTCGGCGAGAAATTGCGTCGCCAGGATGGTTTTTCCGGAACCGGATGGCCCTACCACGACTAGCGAAAATCCCACTGGCAAGCCGCCGCCCAGCATTTCATCCAGGCCAGGTATTCCCATCGCCACGCGTTCGATTGCAATGGATGGCTTGCGTGCTGAACCAACCGCTGCGCCCGATTGGACAATCGCACGCGGGAAAACCTGAATTCCTGCATCACTAATACGGAACGTATGCAA